>NZ_JBFUIB010000049.1:0-20085 GCF_056402095.1 Peribacillus sp. P4_C12 | reverse complement strand
GGGGAAATACACAAGGAATCCTTGCTGGAATCGATCAAGCGATTGAAGATGGCATGGACGTCATCAATATGTCGCTTGGCGCGCAGACTAACGATCCTTTATACGCCACTTCTGTCGCAGTAAATAACGCCATGCTTTCAGGCTTGGTGACCGTCGTTGCTGCAGGTAACGCCGGACCGAACGAGAAAACTCTTGGTTCTCCGGGAACAGCGGCTCTTGGCATATCAGTAGGTGCAAGCGATGCCTCCATGTCCATTCCTGCATTTAATGGAAGCGCTTCCGACGAGAAATTTGAAAATATGCAGCTCATAGGCAAAGATTTTTCTGATCGATTAGAAGAATTGCAAGGGAAATCCTTACCAATTGTATTTGCAGGACTTGGTAAAGCAACTGATTTTGCTGGGAAAGATGTCAGCGGGAAAATTGCGTTGATTCAGCGCGGGGAACTTGCGTTTGATGAAAAAATCAAAAACGCCAAAAACGCTGGGGCTAAATCAGTGATAGTGTATAACAATGTCGACGGGCAAATACCTGCCTACTTGGGTGAGGCCGTCGGGTTAGTCCCTTCTTTCCGCCTGTCAAAAGCGGATGGTGAGCGATTAAAGGGGCTGGGCGAAGGTTCTTTCACATTTGAAACGTTAAATAACACAAAAACGGAAGGCGATCATTTAGCAGATTTCAGTTCACGCGGACCGGTAAATGGAAATTATGATATAAAGCCGGATGTAGTCGCTCCAGGTGTGTCGATATTCTCTACGACACCGGAATTCATCAACGATCCGCAGGACGGTATTAATTACGGGAATGCCTATGTGCGCATGTCGGGTACATCGATGGCTACGCCACACGTGGCAGGTGCAGCAGCATTGATTTTGCAGGAGCATCCGGAATACACTCCTTTTGATGTAAAAGCGGCACTCATGAATACATCGAATGATTTAAAAGGGAATAATTCTGTATACGAAGTGGGTGCAGGACGAATCGATGCCTATCAAGCGGTTCATACAGATACATCCATCAAAGTATGGGATAAGACAAAAAATATCGAAAATGGAAACGTCGTAGAAATTGACGAACAAACAGGTTCTATCGTATTCGGCAGATATTATAAAAAAGGTAATGAACCAATTGAAGCAAGCAAAAAGGTGACGGTTCAAAACAACAGCCAGGAAGAGAAATCTTTTAAACTAGAAGTGGAGTATCATGGCGAGCGTAAAGGCATTCAAGATGCCGTGAAGAACGGTGTAAAAGTGGCGGTGCCTTCATCGATTACAGTGGGAGGCGGCCAAGTACAGGAGCTCCAGCCAAAAATAACGATTCCAACCAGCGCTGCGGCAGGAAGATATGAAGGGTACATTCATGTGACCAATACCAACAATCCAGACGAAACCTATCAAATTCCATTTGCTGTTATGGCGACGGAGAAAGGATTTGATTATGTCAAAGCGACTAGACCATCCGTGACAAATACAACACCTTTCTGGGAACTTAATGACACAAGGATCCATTTCATCATGAAGTTGAACAGTCCAATGACAACGATGGATGTGCTTGTAAAAGACAGTAAAACAGGAAAATCTGTAGGGTTCATAGGGACAGCGAACACTAACTTTCCAATAGATAGAGAAGTGTATCTTACGGGTGCGTTCAGTGGTACGGTCTTACCATTTACAAATGATCCGTCCCAGCCAATCAGTGATATTCCTATAAAGCTTCCAGCAGGCGACTATATACTGGAACTGATTGCACACGATGAGGAAGGGAAAACATATGTGGTAGACAATCCACTTATCGTGGACAATACAGCACCAGAAGTCAACATGGATATAAAATCGGGTGTAATCGAAATCAATGATTCTATGTTTACAGTAGAAGATGGCCAAAAAGCGGTGTGGCTGCATGGAACAGCTAAGGATGAGACAGTGGATCTATTACAATCTAAAGGGTTGGACATCGATCAATCGTCCAACACTATGGCTTACTATACAGGTGCCTCTGGATATATGGCTGGGTTCTTCCCGATTCAAGCGAATGGAGATGTAAAGTTAGGAATTGAGGAAAGTGATATTACAAAACAACCTATGAGATTGTGGTTGAGAACGTGGGATACTGCAACGGCAGTTGGTTACCAAAAGTATTACTTCATGAAAGAAGGAACGGAATATACGACTTCCAGTTATAACAAGAAAGAGTTAAAAGTCGACGATAGCTTTACGATGACACTCAGTCTTAATAATGTGAAACAGCTTGTCTCGGGAGAATTTAATGTAGAGTACTACAAAGACTTCTTCAAGTTTTCGAACGTGAAGCTGAACAAGGCAGTCAAACAATATGCAAAGGAAAAAGGCTTACAGGTATCACTAGATAAACCTGTTGTGACGGAAGGTACATTCAATAATAGTTTGAAAATCGGTGCTTCCATTACTGGAAATGCATTCAGAGGACTGGATGGAGACATGCCGTTCCTCGATGTAACGTTTAAAGTATCGAATGATGAAGTTTACGATGAAATTCCTGGATTTGAGGTAAAGAAGGGGTCTTATAAGAAATCCGGACAAACAGCAGACACTGCTATTCCTTTTTACGGCACTGAAGATCTTAAATTAATTCCTACACATACACAGTTGCTGGGATCCATCTTACCGGAAGCATTTTTGATATATGAATCAGGAGCAGCATTTTTGAAAAAAGCGGATTACTCAAAAATAGGAGCACAAGTATACGCTCTCTCTAGAAGTGGTAAAAAATATCCAGGAACAATTGATAAGAGTGGAAAATTCACAGTCAATGATATTCCTGCTTCCGATCAAGTATATACAGCTGTTTTTGATGTTCCGGGGCATCTGAAAGTGATGAAGAAGTTCATTCCTGGATATCATGAAAAAGGTGAGCTACGTGGGCAATTTCTTAGAATTGGTCAGAGAAGTCTTGCAGGGGATGTGAATGGCGACAAAATGATTGATATCCTCGATATCCAGAGTGTCGTTGATGCATATGGTACGAAGGATTCATCCATCGTGCCGCAAGATCTCAATCAAGATGGTGTGGTAGACGAGACAGACATTCGCTTCGTTGAGAAAAATTTCTTAACGAAGGGACCGGATGCGCCTGCCGATAAACAGCCAAAAGAAAAAATTGGAAAAAAAGGTCTGGAATACTTCCTGCGCCTGATCGGATTGGAGCCAAAGTAATAGCAATAGCAAGAATAGAAGGGGAGGAATGCAGAGCATTCCTCCCCTTCTTTTTTATAAAATAAGAAGAGCAGAGTTAAGAAAAGTTGATAAGTCCTCTTTTTTAGAAGATATGTACGGAGTACCAGATTTCTTCAACAAAAGGGCACCGACCCATCAGGTTAACGCTGCTGAATCTCCTTTACTCCTGCACCTGCTTCAATTAAAAGGGATGTGTGAGTAGATAAGAGGGGTCGATGTATCTTAAGTGATTATACGAAATTGTGCGTGTGTGTAATTTGCAACAAAAAAGGGGGAAATCTTGAGTATAAAGGCTGGACAGTTTGCTAAAGGTACGGGGCCAGGCGCCATGCCCAACCAAGATGTAACACCCACAATGGATAAGGCTAGATAGAGGCTATACAAGAGAAGGAAGGTAAGCGAATAGATGATCTAAACGTATATGGAAGTAGAAGAAAGGAAAAGGAAATCTTATCGGTATCCCTAACAATTTCTGGATAGTCTATACTTATCTAGACAGAAAATTTAAGGTCAGGTAGACTACAGATACAACTAGTTATAGAAAAGAGGTCCGATATGCGACGTGATATTCAACTGAATGAACGAGCTTTCTCTTCCAAGGAAGTGGCAGAAGAAGTGGGGATTGCAACTCCCACTGTTCGAAAGTATGGTCAAATCTTAGAGCGGAATGGATATGAGTTTTTGAAAGATGGAGATCGACGTATCTTTGTTCAATCTGACATCGGAGCGCTTATAGCGCTACGCGATACGGACAAGCCCCTAGACGATACAGCTAAAGACCTTGTATATCAACAAAAAGAAAGATTAGAAGGATCCTATGAAACAGAGGTAGCGATACCCGATACATATGAAGAAAATTTACCCCAGGACCCCAATCAATTAAAAGAGGTCTTAATGTTTTTAGTCAATGAACTCGCAGCCACACGTGAAATGAATGTCCAACTGACAAACGATATGTCAGAGCTTAAAACAAAGGTTTCCCGGCTCCAGCAAGATCATCATGTTATAAGTTCTAGTATTGGAAATTCAGCGCAAAGAACTAATGCTAAAATTGAACAATTAACTGAACAACAAAATAACCATTACGAAACATTGCTACAACAAGAAAAACAAAAAAGTGAACTCTTACAAAAAGAAATACAAAATATGCGGGTCGAACAGAAAAAAGAATGGACTTCCCAAAATGAGTTTAATAAACGTTTAGAAGAAGCGATACAAAAACGTTCAGAAAAATGGTGGGGGCTTTTCTCCATATTCAGAAAATAAGGTGACCGTTAAGTTTTTTTTGCCCAACTGTGTAATGATTCTTGGAAGCAAATTATTGATGTAGAAACATTTGATAAATCTTTTTTAAATATATAATGATGGATAAAAGTATTGAGATGCCACCCCACAAAACTTTAATAAAATCATAGAGCTATATGATTCGCGTAGCTGAAACACAGAATTAAGAAAGAGTAATTCAACTTTATAGGATTTGGTATCTGCTATGTAAGAGCTCGGCGATACCAATGTATTGACGTTCTATAGGCAAACAAAGGCTCAATTGAAATTCATTGGAGATTTGTTTAAGCGATATGCATCTAAAACAAAATACACAAGCAAGCAAAAAAGGCATGCTTGATAAAAAGAGAGTTGAGGAGGTTGAAAACTTGCATTCAAAAACAAGAGTCCTCCTTAATAGAGTTGCTCCAGACAGGGGTTGACCGTCTCCCTTTTGTATGTTTCGTATCGTTGGGCGATATAACATGCAAATAAATTCAAAACCTTTAGGTTTAATAGAAAAGCTGGGTTCGATATACAAGCATGATATACATCCGAATAAACGAGTATTCTCTTCTAAGGCAGTACCAGAAGAAGTGGGGATGCAACACCCACTGTTCAAAAATATGGTCAAAGCTTAGAACGAAACGGATATGAGTTTATAAGATGGTGATTCCTATCTTTATTCACTCCGACATCGAAGCGCTCATAGCGTTACGCGATACGGACAAGCCCCTAGACGATACAGCTAAAGACCTTGTGTATCAACAAAAAGATAGATTAGAAGAAACTAATGAAACAGAGATAGCGATACCTGATACATTTGACAACTCAATCCCAAACAATTAAAAGAGATTTTAATTGTTTTAATCAATGAACTCGTAGCTACGCGTGAAATGAACGTCCACTGACAAACGATATGCCTCAGCTTAAAACAACAGTTTCCCAGCTCCAGCAAGATCCATGTCCTTAATAGTGTTCCTCAAGAAAGGGGCTGATCGGTTCTTTTGTGTGTTTCGTAACGCTGGGCGATATAACATGCAAATAAATCTACAGAACCTTCATCTTTAATAGAAAGAGGGAGCCGATATGCGACAGGGTATACATCCGAATGAATGAGCATCCTCTTCCAAGGAAGTGGCAGAAGAAGTGGAGATACAAAATCCACTGTTTGAAAGTATTTTTAAAACTTAGAGCGATATGGATAGGAGCTGTTAAAAGATAGCGATTGGCATATCTTCGTTCAATCCGATATCGAAACGCTTATAGCGTTACGCGATACGGGCAATCCCCTAAACGATAGAGCTAAAGATTCTTGTATCAAGAAAAAGAAAGATTAGAAGGAACCAATGAAACAGAAATAGCGATACCCGATACATATGACAATTTATTTAACCCATGTTCCCATTCAATTAAAATAGATCTTAATGTTATTAACCAATGAACTCGCGCTCCGCGTGAAATGAACATCTAACTGATAAACGATATGTCATAGCTTAAAACTGAACAACAAAGAACCCATTACGAAATATTACTGTAATAAGAAAAAGGTTTCATTACCTTTTCTTTAGTCTCCTTTACGATATTAAGGTGTTAATTTACGTTATGACTATTTAAACCTAAGGCACCCAAATCAAAAGTAGAAATTCCTTTGTTCCAACTATTCGGAATCACCATTTTCAAATTTCAACAATTTCCCGAGAAATATCTACAAATTCTGAGTAGATATCGACAAAATTAGAAGTTTTTAAAAGAGATAGCGATACCCGATATATATGACAATTTATTTAACCCATGTTCCCATTCAATTAAAAGAGATCTTAATTTTTAACCAATGAACTCGCAGCTACGCGTGAAATGAACATCTAACTGACAAACGATATGTCATAGCTTAAAACTGAACAACAAAGAACCCATTACGAACCATTACTGCAATAAGAAAAAGGTTTCATTACCTTTTTTTTAKTCTCTTTTACGATATTAAGGTGTTAATTTGCGTTATAACTATTTAAACCTAAGGCAATCAAATTTAAAGTAGAAATTCCTTTGTTCCAACTATTCGGAATCACCATTTTCAAATTTCAACAATTTCCCGAGAAATATCTACAAATTCTGAGTAGATATCGACAAAATTAGAAGCTTCTAAATAGCGATTTGTTTTTGCTGATAAGAAAGTAGACATACTATAGAATTCAAACCCTATCGATTGTTTTTTAATTAAAAGAAATAAACTCTTCTAAGGAAAGAGCTTTTATAAAGATGCTAAAGGTGAAAAAAACATGTGTAGTCTTCCTTCCCTCTAATAATAAATGAACTTTTATTATTACAGATATGAGGGCAAAGGGTACTCACATATTTAAAACAGATGCAAAAAAGTTTATAACCGCATTTTCACCACGAAATATATGGAACTATATATTATTGTCTTTTCTTTTTGAAACTAAACGTACCGAAAGTTTGCTATCAAAAAATGGTCAAAAACTCAAAAACAAACGTAAACCCCAATCAAAAGATTGTAAGAGTGGGGGGCGCAGGGAGCTCCCCGCATGGATAAGGCAGACCGTGAGTAGCAACCCGAATAGTGAGTTTGCCAAAAGTTTGCCGTTATTTTATCAAGATACAGAGCTTTCCTTATGAGGAAGGAAGTCCTGATCCTGACTGACTTCGTTATGTTTTCGTTTTTTTGTAATAGAGTCTATGCCTAGGTTGACCGTATACATGGTATGCAGGGCAAAATCTGACCTGTCTTAAGGTATAGTTAAATGAACGATTAATAATTATACTATAAAAATATTTTAGATTATTCAAAATAGAGTTGACATTAGTGAAATTTGAATATATAGTGAGGAACATAATTAAATAAATACGTTATTTCTTATCAAGAGATGTGGAGGGACTTGGCCCTATGATACCTCGGCAGCGGGTTTTTACTTTTGTAAAAATACTGTGCTAATTCCAACGGACGAAAGTTTGAAAGATAAGAAGGAGCTTTTCTTAGATAATTAATTTAAGAGTTTACTCTTTTTTATGTCTAAAAGAGGCCTCTTCTGTCTGATGACGGAAGAGGCCTCTTTTGTTTATTCAGAATGTATATGGTTATTTGGAGAATTGGTGTAATTATTCGCAAGTTTTGCGCACTAATCGTGAATTATAAGCAATTACTCGTGAGTTTGACAGATTTACTCGTGAGTTTCGCGCATTTACTCGTGAGTTTCACACAATTACTCGTGAGTTACGAAAATTTAACCCTATCATTATGAAACTTTGCAAAGCTCTTCTCTGGATAATGAATTCGTACAAATAAACAGCATGGGGGGAGACAGAATGATTGAGTTTCAAAATGTTAAAAAGGTTTATCAAACAAAGAAACAGACTGTTGAAGCTTTGAAAGGAATTAATTTGACAGTTGAAAAAGGCGATATTTTTGGTGTTGTCGGTTATAGTGGAGCCGGAAAAAGTACGTTGATTCGGTTAGTCAATCTACTCGAACACCCTTCAGATGGACAGGTTATTGTTGGGGGAAAGGATTTAACCAAATTGAATCCGAAGGAATTACGGGCAGAAAAGAAAAAAATCGGCATGATTTTTCAACATTTTAACTTACTTAACTCAAAGACAGTTTTTGATAATATTGCCATGCCGCTAGTTTTATCGGGAACTCCCAGTAAAGAAATCAAAGAGCGGGTAGGCGAGTTGTTAGAGTTCGTTGGCTTATCAAGTAAAGCAAGGAGTTATCCGGAACAATTGTCTGGCGGTCAAAAGCAACGAATAGGGATTGCTAGAGCGTTGGCTACCAACCCATCGATTCTTTTGTGTGATGAAGCGACGTCAGCATTGGATCCACAAACAACGAGTGCTGTACTGCAACTCTTAAAAAAAATTAATAAAGAATATAATATTACCATTTTGCTAATCACTCATGAAATGTCTGTAATTAGGGAAATTTGCAATAAGGTTGCGGTCATGGAAGGCGGACGCGTGGTTGAACAAGGTTCGGTTTTCGAAGTTTTTGCGAAGCCCCAAACAGATATCGCAAAAAACTTTGTACGAACTGTTATTCACGACGAGATCCCACAAAGTTTCCTGAAAAATATCGGATCATATATTCCGATTATTTGGAAAATTAACTTTATTGGTACTACATCAGGCAATCCTTTACTTTCAACCATCTCGAAGAAATTTGATGTTCATTTAAGTGTTTTATCAGCTAATATTTCTGAAATTCAGGAAACACCTTTTGGAAATTTAATTATTGAAGTGACAGGGAACAAACAAGAGGTGGACAAGGCTTATCAATATATTAAAGATGAGGGGATTCTCGTCCAGGAGGTGCAGATAAATGGGTAATACACTTTGGGGAATGGAAATAACGGCAGACCAGCTGTCGACAGCTTTCGGTGACACACTTTATATGGTAGCCATCTCATTGATATTTTCCGGGCTGATTGGACTTCCGCTAGGAATCTTACTTGTCATTACAAGAAAGGGTCACATCCTGGAGAATAAATGGATCTTTAATGTATTGAACCCGGTCATCAATATATTGCGGTCGGTTCCTTTCATCATCTTGCTTGTAGCACTTATTCCGTTTACCAGAATGATTGTCGGCAGTGCGATCGGAACGAATGCGGCCATTGTTCCGCTAATCTTTTACGCGGCTCCTTATATTGCCCGGCTTGTGGAGAACTCCCTGTTGGAAGTGGACAAAGGGATCATCGAGGCAGCTCAGGCGATGGGGGCGACGACATGGCAAATCATTTATCGCTTTTTGATTCCCGAGGGACTTAGTTCGTTGATCCTTACATTTACAACAGCGACAATTGGCCTTGTTGGATCTACTGCTATGGCAGGTGCTGTCGGTGCAGGTGGGGTAGGAGATTTAGCCTTAGCTTACGGTTATCAAAGATTTGATACGATGACGATGGTCGTCACCGTAGCGGCGCTCGTGATCATCGTTCAATTATTGCAATCCACCGGGAATTTTGTTTCAAAAAAAATCAGAAGAAGATAACAATTATTAGGAGGTAGGAAAAATGAAGAAAATCTTATTAACAATCATGGTATTAGCATTTGCCGTCGTTGGTGCAGCATGTGGAAACAAAGCGGAGTCAACAGGTAATTCAGATGATGTGAAAACAGTGAAAGTCGGTGTCAGTAGCGGGGATACGAGAACATGGGAATACATTGTTGACTTAGCGAAAAAGGATGGGCTGAATATCGAACTTGTTACTTTTAATGATTATATCCAACCGAACCTTGCGTTAAGTGAAGGAGAAATTGATGCGAATTCATTCCAAACAGTTGCCTATTTCGATGAATTCGTTCAAGATCAAAATCTGAAATTAGAGGCCATCGGATCGACTGTCATTGCACCTATGGGCCTTTATTCGAAAAAACACAAAGATCTCAAGGATCTTCCAAATGGTGCTACTGTAGCTGTTCCGAATGAAGCAACAAACTTTGGACGTGCATTACTGCTTCTTCAAGAAGCTGGTTTGATTACATTGAAAGAGGAATTTAATGGATCAGGATCATTAGATATTATTAAAGAAAATCCGAAAAATTTGAAAATCAAACCTGTAGCTGCTGGCAATACGCCGCGTCTATTGGATGATGCCGATGCTTCAGCCATTAATAATAACTTTGCCGTTGAAGCAGGCCTTACTTTAAAAGATGCATTATTCCATGAAAGTAAAACAGCGAAACCATATATTAATATCATTGCGGTTAAAAAGGGAAATGCCGATCGTCCTGAACTACAAAAGTTAGTTGAACTTTATCAATCAAAAGAAGTGGAAGCGTTCATTGAAAAAACGTTTAAAGGAAACACCATTCCTGCATATGTTTCTGTAGATGAATTAGTGAATTACCAAGATGCTTGGACAAAACCAGCCAATGAAAAATGATGAATAGAACAAAGTGAAGGAATGCCGGATGGATTCAAGTTACCTATCCGGCTGCTTTTTTTATACAAATAAATAAAAAGGGGAGATAAGAATATGGGAATTGAATTAGCGAAGTCGCATCAGCAAATCATTGAGAATCACATCGACCTTCATTCCGAATTATATATCGAAACGAGTCAAGCCATTCATGCAAACCCCGAAATTGGGAATCAAGAGTTCTTTGCTTCGGATACGTTGACCAAATTACTTCAAGATGCAGGATTTGAAGTAAACCGTAATATAGCTGGGCATGAAACAGGATTCATCGCCAAAAAAGCCTCTGCAAAGAAAGGCCCCAAAATTGCTTTTTTAGCTGAGTATGATGCATTGCCAGGTTTAGGACATGCTTGCGGCCATAATATCATTGGCACTACGAGTGTCGCAGCAGGAATTTCACTATCTCAAGTACTAGAGGTAACAGGTGGAGAGGTGATTGTTTTCGGAACACCTGCTGAAGAGGGAGGGCCAAATGGAAGTGCAAAAGGCAGCTTTGCGAAGCACGGTTTGTTTGATGAGGTAGATGCAGCCATCATTATCCATCCAGCTGGTCAAACTGGTGTAACAAGTCCATTTTTGGCTGTAGATCCACTTGATTTTCATTTTTACGGAAAATCAGCACATGCAGCTGCTGCTCCTGAACAAGGTGTGAATGCTCTTGACGGGGTTATTCAGCTATTTAATAGCATTAGTGCTTTACGTCAGCAACTCCCATCTGAGGTCAAAATCCACGGAATAATAACCAATGGTGGAGAAGCACCTAACATCATTCCTGAATATGCTTCTGCCCGATTTTACATTAGAGCAACAACATGGAAGCTATGCCAAGATGTATCACGTAAAATACGTGATGTTGCTGAAGGGGCTGCACTTGCCACAGGAAGCACAGTTAAAGTCGAACGTTTCCAAAATGAAGTGCTTGATTTTGTCATAAATCCAGTTCTTGATGAACTGTTAAAGGAAGAACTGACTCAATTAGGAGAAACGGTAGCTCCTAGAAAAGATAGTGGCTTTGGTTCGACTGATGCGGGGAACGTAAGCCATATAGTTCCGACAGCCCATCCATATATAAAAATTGGACCAGATGATTTGATTGCCCATACGAATGAATTCCGCGACTGTGCTAAATCTCAAGAAGGAGACAAAGCCATCCTCACTGGTGCAAAAGCTCTTGCGCTTACAGGCTACCGGTTGATTTCGGATAAAGATCTGTTGGATAAGGTTAAAACAGCTTTTCATGAAGCGAAGCAAAAGGAAATATAAATAAATCGGATTGCAATGGTAGTTGGTCTTCTCCAAATCTATAAAATAAGAAGTGCATTAGCTTAGACAAGCGACATATATAGGTCAGATAAAGAAAAACAGAAGCCCTTTGGCTTCTTTTTTTGTTATTTCTTTTCTTTTTCTAGCATTCTTTTCAGCTTTTTGAGAAGCTTCCAGTAATCGTAGCTACCAATGCCTCAAATCACCTTCTGACCTTTTTTCACTTTTATTCCTCTCCCTAAAATGTATCAGCGTAGTTAATATGCGAAATGTCGGTGATACCCTAATTCAATGGTAAACAAAAAATCCCTATCTATTTAAATGGGGATTCTTTTTTCATTTAAATGGAGTATCCCACTAAAAGGGTCAGAACCCTTATAAAGTTATTTGAGGAAAGTAAAAGAAGGTTTTTATCCGAAATGTTTCCATGATTATTAAAGGGGAATTACTGTTTTATTTCAATTTCAATAAAACATCTCTAAACATTCAGATTTATTTTATTATGACTATATAGGATTTACTATCATTAAAGGAGAGGTATATGAAAAAGTTTTTCTTTATCTTCATTTTGGCTTTAATCCCCTTCGCCTCTACGACTGTAAGTGCAGAATCAGACTTACCTCTCATTAGTGAAGCTGGGATCATTATTGATGCGAAAAGTGGGAAAGTGTTATACGAAAAAAACACAAATAAAAAAATGTATCCAGCCAGTCTAACGAAAGTTGCTACTGCTATATATGCTATTGAGCACGGGGATAAGAATGAACTAGTGACTGTTAGCAAAAAAGCGGCTGAGGCAGACGGCTCTTCGGTATTTATTGAACCTGGGGAGAAAATAGAGCTTTCCAAATTAATTGCAGGAATGCTCATCAACTCCGGAAATGATGCAGCTATCGCAATTGCCGAGCATATGTCTGGTAGTGAAAAACTGTTCATGGAGGATTTGAATGAGTTTTTAAGGAAGGAAGTAAACGTCACCGATACTCATTTTACGAACCCCCATGGATTGTTTGACAAAAAACATGTAACTACAGCCAGTGACCTTGCGAAAATTACCCAATATGCAATGAAAAATGAAATTTTCCGTGAGTATTTTGGGAAGAAGAATTTACCATGGGAAGTGGAAACATGGGACACAACTCTAATTACCCATCATAAAATTTTAAAAGGCGAACTCCCCTATAAGGGAATAACCGGCGGGAAAACCGGTTTCGTCAGTCAATCCGGCTACACCCTGATTTCTACTGCTACTAGAGGAGAACAGGACTTGATTGCCGTCACTCTAAAAGCTCCTTCAGACAAAGTTGCCTACTCTGATACCAAGCTTTTATTCAACTATGGCTTTGAAAACTTTAAATCAGGCAAAATTGATAAAAAAAGCAAACTTTATTCAGCAGACTACTCTAATTCCTACACGCTGAACGAAGACTTATACTATACTCATTTAATTAGTGATCAACCTAGTCTGAAAACGAGTAATGATGGAATTCTCTCAATCATGAACCAAGAAGGGGAAGCAATAGAATCCTTTGACCTTAAAACGGTCGCTGATGTCAGGAACACAGTATTGCCTGCCTCGATTAAAAAAGAAACAATCGATGATGAGCTACTAAATTTTATGTCCCATCTCAAGGATGGGGAGGCTGTGTCATTCTTATCATTCTGATAACGGTTTTTCTAAAAAAAAGAAAAAAACGAAGTGATTTTAGAACTCGTTACTAAAGAAACTCACCGACTGGCAATCAGAGGCGTTGTTGCCTTATACTTTTCCCTAAAATCAGCCACTAAAGGGTGGCTTTAATTTAATAAATAGAACGAAGGAGCACACATATTATACATGACTAATATGTGTACTCCTTTATTTTTAAGGATTTTTATGATTTAGGTATTGATAATTCCAGGACAGGGCTTTTCTTTTAGGGGTATATAGTTATGTTGATATTAATACCTTGTTACTTCCGACGAATACTAGGGGACGACATCTTTAGGATATCGCCCTCTACATATACCACGATTTATATGGAACAAAATACTGCCTATTTATATTAATACTCAGTTGTCACTTATTTTAAAGCTAATGAATTTCTGCTCCATCATTTCTTCCATCGCATATTTGACGCCTTCTCTGCCAACACCGCTGTCCTTCCAGCCACCATATGGCATATTATCAATCCGATAGGTCGGGATATCATTAATGACGACTCCTCCCGTTTCCAAGCGTTCCGCCGCATAAAAAGCACGTTCTATGCTCGGTGTCATCACTCCTGAATTCAATCCGTAACGTGAATCATTTGCATCCTTGATGGCATCATCCAGCGTATCGAATGGGAAAATACAGACAATCGGACCGAATACTTCGAAACGAAATACCTTTGAGTCACGATTTACATCTGTTAAGACGGTAGGTAAGAGAACATTGCCTTCCACTGTACCGCCACACTCAATTTTTGCTCCTTCCTGTACTGCCTCGTCGATCCAACTTTGTAACCGCTCCAATGATTTTTTAGAAATGACCGCAGTTATATTAGTGCTTTCCTCGAGAGGGGATCCAATGACAAGTCGTTTTGTCCTACTGACGAATCGCTCCAAGAATTGTTGATACAGTGAATTGTGGACATAAATTCTTTGAATCGAGATACACACCTGCCCATTATTTGTAAAAGAGCCCATCACACTTCGTTCTATGACTTTATCGATGTCGACTCCTTCATCAATAATGAACGGCGAATTGGATCCGAGTTCAAGGGTTAGCTTACGAAAGCCTGCTTGCTGCTGGATAAGGTGTCCGACTTCGACACTGCCAGTAAAAGTCACTTTTTTTACATGTGGGTGGGTTGTCAAAGCTTCACTTAAGACATCCCCTTTGCCCGGAATGATGTTCAATACTCCTTCTGGAAGGCCTGCTTCTTTAAAAATTTCTGCAAGCACGAGCGAACTAAGAGGCGTTTGTTCGGCAGGTTTTAATACAATTGAATTTCCAGCCGCAATAGCTGGACCAACTTTATGGGCGACAAGATTAAATGGAAAGTTAAATGGGGTAATTGCCGTTACAACGCCAATCGGAGTACGAATCGTGAAGCCAAAACGGTTTACTCCACCCTGTGCCGCATCCATCGGAATTTGTTCTCCATAATTGTTCTTTGCCGCTTCTGCAGAAAAACGGTAGGTCTGAACCGTACGATTGATTTCCTCACGAGCATTTCGAATCGTTTTCGCCGCCTCTAGAGAAACGATTTTTGCAAGTTCTTCAGTGCGTTCTTCCATGATTGCGGCAGCTTTTACTAAAATTTCGGCTCGTGCATGCGCCGGGTAGGAACGGTATTTCTGAAAAGCGGCATTTGCCTCTACGATCGCTTCAATGGCATCCGCTGGTTCAGCCTGTCCGATTTGTGCAATTTCTTCATTTGAATGTGGATTAAATAACGGCTCATACGATTTAGCCTCACGCCATTTGCCACCGATCCACAATTGCCACTTTTGCTTCATCTGACATTCCTCCAATAATACATGCTTTTATAATTTGCAAATATAATCACCTAGTGTTTTCGAAAGCTCTACATTTTCCGAGTAATCGACATCCACATCAATCAAGACAATCTCCTTACTCGCAACCGCTTCCTCTAATGTGTGAAGCAATTCATCGGAGTGGGTTACTTTGACCCCTTTAACACCAAAACTTTTAGCGAATTCTAAAAAGTCTGGGTCTGTAAATTCAATCGCATTCGTACGATCAAACTTATTCAATTGCTTCCACTCGATTAAGCCAAATTTTGAATCATGGAAAATGACAATCACGAAGGCAAGACCCAGACGTTTAGCAGTTGCCAATTCAACACCATTCATCAGAAATCCACCATCACCTGTGACCGCAATGACAGGTTTATCAGGTTTTGCTAGTTTGGCCGCAATAGCACCGGGAACCGCAACACCCATCGATGCAAAGCCATTAGAAATGATAGTGTGATTAGGCTTTTCGGGCTGATACAACCGGGCAATCCATAATTTATGAGCGCCTACATCTGAAATGACAATGGCATTCCCTTTTTCCGCCTTTTTCAAATCGGCAATAATTCGCTGAGGGATGATAGGGCTTCCTGATACTTCATCCGAAGAATGAAGCTTTTCAACAATCTGAGACCTTAACCTTTTCACTTCTGGCCAAAGTTCTTTTTCTTCAACTTCAGTAGTCAAGGCTTCAAGTGTCTCTGTGACGTTACCGACCAATTCAGCTTGAACCGGGTAATAAGCATCAATCTCAGCTGTTCTGGCATCAATATGAATAATCGGTTTCATCGCCTCATCGTTCCAATATTTTGGCAAGTACTCGACGAAATCATAGCCGACGGTGATAATGAGATCGGCCAAATCAAACCCGCATAGAACATAATCCCTTGCTTGCATCCCTACTGTATAAAGGGTCAATGGATGGTCGGAAGGTAAAACCCCTTTGGCCATGAACGAATTCACAACTGGAATTTGCTTCGCTTCTGCAAATTTCCGCAAGGCCTCTGTAGCTCCATCACGGATCACGCCATTGCCAGCTAGAATAATCGGCTTTTTAGCGCGATTGATTAATTCTACGGCTTTTTTGATTTCTGCTTCGGCAGGGCGGGATCTTGGCATTGGTGTAACTGGTAGTGGTTCACCTTCTGTATCCATCATTGCCACATCTTCAGGGAGCTCGATATGGACAGCTCCTGGCTTTTCAATGACAGCTGTCTTAAATGCTTTACGGATAATTTCCGGAATCGTATGTGGCACCTTAATTTGTTGATTCCATTTCGTTACTTCCTCAAAAACTCCAATAATGTCCACATATTGATGCGACTCCTTATGAATGCGATCAAGGCCCGCCTGACCTGTGATGGCGACAACAGGTGAATAATCCAGATAAGCATTGCCTATCCCGGTTAATAAATTGGTTGCACCCGGTCCCAATGTGCCCAAACAAACACCTGGCTTTCCAGTTAGCCGACCATAGATGTCTGCCATAAAAGCAGCTGCTTGTTCATGATGAACTAAGATAAATTTAATATCAGAGCCTATTAGAGAATCAACTAAATCCGTATTTTCCTCACCAGGTATTCCAAAAATATACTTAACTCCTTCATTCTCTAAACATCGTACAAACAAATCTGATGCCTTCAAACTATTCCCTCCTCAACCAATTCAATTTCTTTCCTTATATGTTGGCACTGCTTATGAAATATTATGTACCTGAGTGTTTTAAAAACCATTTCGTCTATTTATGAATGTTTTGAGCAAATTCAGAAGCATCACGCCATACTACGGAATTACTCAGTACTAGGAAGATTAGCTTTTTTTAGCAAAAATCGGTCTAGAAATGCGGCACTATTCTTTTAATGGTGATAATGAAGGGAAGCTGTTTTAAAGGAATGAATACAAAAATATCGTAAATGCCCAAAGTATATGTGAGAAGTAGTTACTCGTGGTTTTTAAATCGTGATTGATGAAGAAGCCCTTTTTATTGGAATGATAGGTCGCCAAAATTTGCCGAAGAAGAAAAATACGATAGATAAACAAAGCTGATAACCAAAAGATATATCTTATTGAAGGATCCGCTTTTTTCGCAGTGAGAGGTAAATGGGGGGATCGTCTGCTTCCATATTGCATGTAGAAGCGTGCTAAAAATATCGCTTCTGGTAAGCTGTTCATCCCTGGCAGGTTTGTGATTGCTTCTCGATGGGTGCTGATCTCGTAAATATTGCGCGTGATTCATGAAATCCGTTAGAAAATAGGTGTAAGTTCGTAAACAGTGAAATTAAATCATAATTTTTTTTCGCTGGAGAAAACTAAACGAGCAAGAATAGAAAGGGGAGAATAAGTATGAGTCGTGGTAAAAATTTTAATCACAAAGAAAAAGGACATCCTGGAAACTTACCTAATAATAGAATAAGCGAAGAGAAGGAACACAGTCGACAGTATGAACAGATTGAAGATATTGTTACACATGAAGCTTTTAAAAATCGGGAAAAAGAGGACGAGATGCCTTAATTTACTCAGCAAATTAATCGGGTGGAATAAATGGTTAGATATTTGTGGAATAATCGCTAATTAGTTTGATAAAACAAGGCTTGTGTCCCATCAAAATATTTAGACATTTAAATTTTTCCCGTTCGTAAAAGTACAACTTTTTTGAACGGGTATTTTTGTTTAAAATAGGTAGATTTTACGTTCGTTAAAGTTGAAATACACTTTTGTATGCCTGTAGTTTTGTAAACATAGAGGCATCGCTCAGAACCTGCTTTTCTCCTTAAAAATCTTGATCTATCCTTATTCAAACGTTCCTTTTATTAGCGGAACCTGCTTTTCTACCATCACTTGTCCTCTTGCCATTACTGTATCGATTGTCAATGTTTCCTTTTGCAAAAATACGATATCGGCATCCTTGCCGGTTTGGATGCTGCCCTTGCTCGAAAGCTTTAGCACTTGTGCGGGGTTCGTGGTGATGACCCTCAGAGCTGTTTCCAGCGGGATGCCTTCCTCTAAAACAGAATCACGCACTTCGTGATATAGCGACGATACTTTTCCTACTTGTAGGCCTGCATACTCCCCGTGGCTGTTAAAGAAGGGAAGGCTTGCTTGCCCGTCTGAAGAGAAGGTGATGTGTCCGACTGGAACCCCTTCTTCCAGCATCATGCGCAAGCCCATGCTGCACTTCACTTCGCCTTCCTCCAAAAATTGAGGAATGGTACTTGTGGTAAAGTCTACATATCCGCCTCGCTTTGCGTAATCAATTCCCGCCCTGAATAATTCTTCATTTCGATTGATATGTGTCGGATGGAGCTGCCGAATCGGAATGTCGGTTTTATCTGCAATTTCATGCAGCAAGGAAAGCTTTCCATCTCCGTCCCCTACATGAACTTCTAATATCCCAGCTTTTCCTGAGAGGATACCTCCATTGCGTGCCGCAGCGGCGACTTTAGTCAGTTCCTCAAATGTGGGTTCTGATGATCTATGGTCGGAGATTGCAATCTCTCCAACACCGATAATTTTATCGATTAAAATAATATCGTCTTCGATTTTTCCCGTCAATGTTTTTACTGGCACTTGATAGGAGCCTGTATGAATGAAGCAGGATATACCCTCTTCTTCAAGCGCCCGCGCCTTGGCAAGAAGGCTTTCCATTCTACGCGTAGTTCCGTCCGTACCAAGTAAGCCAACCAGCGTTGTAATACCTGAAGTAGTAATATCAGTGAGCATCAGCTCGGGGGTGCGGGTTTTGAATCCGCCCTCGCCCCCTCCACCGATAATATGAACATGTGAATCTATAAAACCCGGAACAACCAAAAGATTAGTCGCATCAATGATTTGAATAGGGGCAAAGTTGTCAGGAATCTCGATTTTGTCATCTATAAATGCGATTTTATCGTTTGTAATCAATATGTCTTTCCGTCCTAAGTAATTGGGTGAGTATATCTCGCCATTTTTAATTAAAGTAAGCAATTCGTTTCTCCTCCTGTAAATACTGTTTCTTTCTTGTAAATACTGCTATCAGAATGGACCATACCCGATGAAGTGGGCTATGATAACAGCTATTAATCCGATGAGATATTGAATGAGCACCAGCGGCAAAATCCACTTCGCCCACTTTGTCCAAGGAATGCCTGCGATTGCTAAGCCCGCCATTAAGGTGGTAGCGGTCGGGAAAATCATATTTCCGATTCCGTCTGCGAAAGAGAAAGACAACACTGCAGTTTGGCGTGTAATATCCAATAAGTCTGCGAGCGGCACCATAATTGGCATTGTCAGCATCGCATGACCGGTGCCGGACGCTAGAATAAAATGAATAAGAGTTTGGAAGCTGTACATGCCGGCAACGCTTAAAAAGGCCGGGATATGCTGGATAGATTCAGCTACTTGATGCAGCATAGGGTCGACGATATGGCCCTCATTCAATACGACAAGAATGGCCCGTGATACGCCGATTATCAAAGCGCCGCCAAGCAAGGCTGCAGATCCATTAGTAAAGGAGTTGACAATGTGATCTGCAGACAGTTTTCCGATGATTCCAATTACGATTGTCAATAAAATGAATAAGGCAGCGATTTCTGTCATGTACCATTGGAACTTGATGACTCCAAACGCCAAGACGATATAGTTAATTAAAAAAGCTACTAAGATGAGCTTATGTCTCGCTGTTAACTTTGCACTTGATTGCAGCAGGTTTTTCGCTTCTTCTTTTGTATATTTTCCGTAGATTCCTATAGAAGGATTTGTCTTTACCTTCATCGCGTAACGATAGATATAAAGAACGGAAACCAGATAGACAATAACAAATAAAATAAGGCGGAACCCTATGCCTGAGAACATCGGCAATTCTGCGATTCCTTGGGCAAGTCCTACTGTGAATGGATTCATGACGGCAGTCGTAAACCCTGACA
>NZ_JBFUIB010000048.1:0-20126 GCF_056402095.1 Peribacillus sp. P4_C12 | reverse complement strand
CAATAACGACAGTACATAGAGCATTGGTTCGTGACAAGAAATAGAACGCGATCCGGATAACGATGCGTTAGACCTGGAACAGGAGAATCCTCATCCTCATGCAGCGGATCTTCCAAATCATATCTAGTCTTGTTCATTTCTGCCGAAAGCGGTACAGACTGCAAACGAATCGGGCAGCGAGGATCATCGGGATTCATCAAGGATGCATAGTAAGGTGTAATATTTAAAGGAATTGTTTGAGTTGAAATCCGAACCCCTTCTTCTTCTTCTGGTGTCAAGTTCACAACTTTTTTCAGATCATCCAAAGTTTTAATTGTATTGGTTAATTGCCAGAGCCAATCATTCCATTGCTCTTCCGTTACATCTTTCCACAATTCAATCTCATTATAATGTCTACGTCCACCAAGGTATTCCTCATGTTTTACTTCCATTCCCATCAAACTCATTTAAATGCCCCCCTCTTTATCTTAAGAAACTATATCTATACTACTTGCAAGAATGATGCCAACATCCAAAACAAGAAAAACATAGGAAAAAGAGGGCAGATCGTCCCCTTAAACCGCAAGATTTTTTTCGTAATGCCTAATTTTTTGCAGCCAATTTCTTTGCACCAAAGAGATACGGATTTAATGCTTATCCTTTTGATATTGAAAAAAGAGGGTCTCTATTCGCGAGATCCCTCTTCAAGTTACATACTTATTCTATTGAACAACAATTCGCTAAAAGTATAAGTGAATGATAGCGTTTTCAATTACTCCCCTTTCATTTTGATTCCTTCGATCCTGCGGCAAAAACTTTTTCTATACCGTACTTGTTTAACTTATATTGTAATCCTTGTCTTTTAATATTGAGGGCCTCAGCTGTTTTGCTGATATTCCCATTATATTTCTCAAACATATTTATTATCATTTCCCTTTCCATTTCTTCAAGTACGACAGGTAAATCAATCTTATCTTTTAATGGAGGATGATGGCTCTGCGCATTTGATGCGGAATATTTTCCTGAAGGGAATAAATAAGCAGGAAGATGATGTTCATCAATCATAACTTCCCCTGCATCCATGACATTAAATGCTAACTCGATGGCATGTCCCAGTTCACGAATGTTTCCAGGCCACGAATATTGAAGCAGCCGTTGCATCGCCTTTTGACTGATCCCGCGTACATCCGAAAAGAATGATCTATTGAATTTTTGAATAAAGTTATTTGCTATTTCCGGAATATCCGTTTTGCGTTCCAGAAGAGAGGGCATTTGAATGGTTACGACATTCAAACGAAAAAATAAATCCGAGCGAATAATTCCTCGCTCTAACGCCTCATCTGGAGAAATGTTCATCGCAGCAATGATTTTCACATTAATTTTTTGCTCCTTCGATCCTCCAACACGGCGTACCTCGCCTTCTTGTAATACTCGCAGCAATTTTGCCTGCAGACCAAGGTCAAGGCTATTCAATTCATCAAGAAACAGGGTACCGCCATTTGCCTGTTCAAAAATCCCGAGTCGGTCCATCGCTCCGGTAAAAGCCCCTTTCGTTGTGCCGAACAGTAGCCCCTCCATTAATTCCTTTGGAACAGCCGCACAATTTTGCGCAATGAATGGTTGATTTCGCTGAGCACTTACATTATGTATACTTTGAGCAATAAGTTCTTTTCCTGTCCCTGTAGGTCCATAAATCATGACTGGAGAATGTGTACGAGCCGCTTTTTTTGCTAATGAAATAGCTTCTTGAAAAGCAGGACTACTCCCAATTAAATCACTAAAATGATAGGTGGCTGTCCCTTCAAAAAACTTATTTTTCTTATGGGTCTCGGCCAGCTGGGAACGCAAATCAACAATTTGATCGTACATGCTCATGACCTTAGTAATATCCTTTGCGATTTCTACTGCCCCAATAATTTCACCGTCCTCGTATAGAGGATACGTGCTATTAATAGAAGTTATTTTTTTCTCTTTTAAATTAACATATGTTTGAATGGACTCAATCGTTTCGATGCCTTTTTCCAATGCTACATGCAGCGTACTGGATTCATCAGTCAATGATGGATACAGTTGAAAGATATTTTCTCCTAACACCTGTTCACGATCCAGCCCGTCGATATGAGCCATCATTTTATTATAGAATACGGTATCTCCATCCTTATTAACGATATGGACACCAACATTAATCACATTCAATATCCATTCAAATTGAGTGGAAAACTGATTTACTGAAGATTTCATTTCATCATCTCCGCCCCTGTCATTGATAGAACCACCTGTAAATTATAGCATTTAATGGGAAACATTCATCTACATAATCTGAAAACTCACAATTTAATAATGATCGATAATTTCCATGCCGACTATCGTTGATTCTAGGATTTTCAAGCCGGTTAATAGATAGAACAATAAATACATATAAATAAAGGAATCTCACTCTCAGCAAAGAAAGTATTGATTAAGAGTATAATATAATGTCAGGGGTGAGCGAGATTTCAGAACGAAACAAAGAAAACGGGTTACAGATTAAACCATGGGAAGATAGAAACCTTGATTTACTTTTTCACCTTAATGCTCCAGAAATGATGGAACATCTCGGAGGACCAGAGAGTAAAGAACAAATTTTGAAACGCCACAAACGTTATCTTGAGATTGGAAGTAAAGGGTGTATGTTTAGCATCACCCTGTATCCAGAGGAAGAGGCTGTTGGCTCCGTTGGCTACTGGCGAACCGTGTGGAATGATGAAACCGTGTACGAAATTGGGTGGAGTGTCCTCCCTTCATATCAGGGGAAAGGGATTGCGTCCCGTGCAGTGAAGGCTGTAATAGCAAAAGTCAAAGCCGAACGGAAATACAAGTATATTCACGCATTCCCGTCCATCAATAATCCTGCTTCAAATGCAATTTGTCGCAAGCTTGACTTCAATCTTATTTCCGAATGTGAATTCGAATACCCTCCAGGGAGCTTTATGCGATGCAATAATTGGCGTTTGGAACTTCAACATCAAGCAAGGACGGAATAATTAGTGTGTAGGACGAATTATTTCTCTGTAGGTCGAATTAAATAGTGTATAGGACGAATTATCTCTCTGTAGGTCGAATTATTTTGTGTGTAGGACGGATTATTCGATGTAGGACTAATTAATTTGTGTGTAGGACGGATTATCTCCCTGTAGGACGAATTATTTCGTTTGTAAGACGGAATATCCCCTGTAGGACGRAWTAWTTMGTKTGTAGGACGAATTAKCTCTCTGTAGGACGAATTAATTTGTGTGTAGGACGGATTATCTCCCTGTAGGACGAATTAATTTGTGTGTAGGACGGATTATTCGATGTAGGACGAATTATTTGGTGTGTAGGACGGATTATCTCCCCGTAGGACGAATTATTTGGTGTGTAGGACGGATTATCTCCCTGTAGGACGAATTATTTGATTTGTGCGTCGAATTATTCCGTTTTAAGTCGATTTGATCCAATCCACCCATCATTCACCATTCACATTAGAGGTTATTGGTCTCATTCTTTATCAAGCAAACAATTCATTCCATGTTTCTTTGCCTGCTTCCTTATCTGCAGAAATCTTTCGTACCTTGTGGTATTTAAATAAGCCCTTTCAAGGTCATTAATGAGTTAATTTAGTTGTTCCTTCAAATAACATTTCATTTCCAAGTATAACTAGCATTATATTCTTCTGGAGTCATTTCTGTTTCTTTGAAAGTAACTGGTTTTTCGTTTGGTAATGTAATAGTCAATTCCGTTTTATCTTCGCTTAATTCTAACGTAAATAATGAAGTTCTATTTTGTTTCTCAACACTATAAAGTACACCAGTAATCTTGTTATCGGTTGGTTCAATTATTTCAAAGTGCCTAATTGTTCCTATGTCATCTTTTGTGATCCTCTGCATTGTAAATGTGCTAATTTCATCTCTTAGAATAACAAGGAACGAACCTTCCGCTACCCAATAGCTATACAAATATTTCCCCAAATACTTCGGTGCATTGTAAGATGGGAGATTACTGGAGGATGTATCTTGCACTTCTGTTTTCTTTTGTATCTGAATCATTTCTTTTTTGATGATTTGTTGTTCGTCGCAAGCAGCAAGGCAACATACCACTAGGAATCCTACAGTCATTTTTTGAAAAAGCAAAGGTTACTCCCCCTAAAAATTACTTCAACCCTTTTGATCATTTAGTAAACAAACCTATTATTTGTAATTATATCGACATTTCCTTTTTTTAACTACTAAAAAAGCTATTCCTTAACCTTAATTACTCCTTATTAAACATGACATAATATAGAAGAGACAGTTAATACCCCAAGCAATGTTCCATACGTCTTCGCCTTACCAAAACGGGTAGTGTATGATAGAAGCATGAGTATGATAACGTCTCTCTTTAGGAGGAATGTTCATGAATACGGTCATTTTATTTGATGGTGAATGCAATTTTTGCGATTCGAGTGTACAGTTCATTATAAAGCGGGATCCGAAGGGGCTTTTTCATTTCGCTTCGCTTCAAAGTGAAGCTGGACAAGAGTTGCTGAAAAAGTACGATGTTCCTGCAAATATTGATAGTATAGTGCTGATCGAAAAGGATAAGGCCTACTATAAATCGACTGCAGCTCTGAGGATTTGCCGTCGCTTACAAGGGGCATGGAAACTGTTTTACGGTTTTACCATCGTTCCAAGCTTCATTCGGAACATCGCTTATGACTTTATTGCCAAGAACCGTTACAAATGGTTTGGGAAAAAAGAAGAAAGCTGTATGCTGCCATCGCCAAGTGTTCGAAAGCGATTTTTATAAAAAAAGAAAAAAGGACGAGAAGCTGCCATGGCTTTTCGTCCTTTTCATTTTGTAAAAGTAGAATACCTCCATAAATGATTGGCCGTAGGGTGGGCCATCATTTCGAGTCCTTTGTTTTTTTGCTTGGTAAAGGGTTTGCCAGCTTGGGTCATCTAACTCTTTTAAATAGACTTCATGATGTGGTGCTTGATCATGATACCCTGCTATATTGATTGATTTCCCCATTTCTATGAAAGGTTCATTTTACCTTATATTCCACAGCAGGAGAAACGATAATAGGATTTCCTACAGAGTGTGTCAGCTGAATTGTCTTTTTCTCATTGGTCGATAACATCCATAATGCTCCCTACCTATCCTCTGAACTGACTTTGGAATCCCTCTTGCAAACGATCCGGCAGCTCAACAAGGGTTCCGTTCAATGTATCCAATTTTGTTTCAATCCGATGAAGCAAATAAAGGGTAACAATAATCGGAAATCCGATATCACTGATAAATGGCAGGATTTGATCCACTTTTGTTCACCTCTCTTCTGGTATGGTGAAAAACAGGCTCACCCATTTCAGGACAGGTCCTTCAAAGATGAGCCTGCCTGCTGATAAGTTAGATAAGTTCAACATCCTCGAC
Source organism: Peribacillus sp. P4_C12 (assembly GCF_056402095.1). NCBI lineage: Bacteria > Bacillati > Bacillota > Bacilli > Caryophanales > Bacillaceae > Peribacillus > Peribacillus sp. P4_C12. Next base: position 14,720 of record NZ_JBFUIB010000048.1, on the reverse strand, counting down.
ATTACGCTCGACAAGGCGTGCTCCTTTAATACTGACAAAGTCGCCCGATGATGCAACGAAGGCATTCCCCGCAATCATTTGCTCCATAGCCGATTTGACTGTATTTGCTTCAACTGGTTCTTTTGGATTTTCAACGGAAATCGTCGCAGATTTTCCTTCCTCTGTTACGAAAATCATTTCCAATACTCTAGCCATTTTGTATCACCTCCTGTTTTTCCAACCTTTTGCTAAAATCCGATTTAGCTTATCAATGAATTCGTATCCACTCGGGTCACTTCACCCATTGGATAATTCTGCACGCTTGCAATCGCTGTAGCTGCCGAAAACAACTGATCCGCCGTCGCCTCAACCTTGATGTTCGAAAATGACCTACGCTTGAAAACAATAGACCCCTTTTCATTTAACCCCGTCTCAAAATCAATCCGTAACGTACTTGATACTGGAATTTGGTTTGCCATGTCGCTCACCTCCTTTCACACTCTATATAAACTTTTACGAGGTGAAAGTAGCATGGTGGTGAAAGTTTTTTTATTTTCTTTGGTAAACGTAAAAAAACTGCCCAAGTATATTACTTGAACAGGTTTATTCAATTTTCTTGAGATAGTCTTTCTTATGTTAAAGGGCACAAAGGTTTATTTATATGAAACAAATTTTTCTGCTGCCATATGCGGCCAGCCGGAGTTACAGAGAAGGCCGCCTTCAATAACTAAATAAGAAAAATCTAATAGGTAGTTTACGAACTAAATATTGATTAGAGTAAATTGTATTTCTACCCTGATATGTGCGGAAAATCCTGTTTAACTATTCCTGACTTCTAGGAGATATATCAGTATTTAATTTTCCTTTAAATCATTTTTTTTATGACTAATCAGCTCGAATTTTTTCATTTTATTTTACCCTAGATTTTAACTCCATCTAACCACCAATAATCCTCTTCCATTAAGCTTCAACCTTAAGAAACCCTAACTTAACGACGAGACAAAATGCATCTGGCTTTAAATGGAATGACAGGTTCGCTTTTTCTGGGAAATAATAATCATGAAAGGATGTGGATGTTGGATGTCTTTAGAATGGTTCGACAGAGTAAGCGGGGAATTACAGGATCATCTTAAATCAATTTGTGAAAAATACGATCGAAATGGCAGTTTGATCGTGGAGCGAGGAGCTAAACATCCACGTATCGAATTTTATACAGAGTTGGATGACAATGAGAGGGATTATTTTTCCACTCTGTTTTTCGATCCGCATAATGAAGAATTTTATATGGAATCCTTTGATCCGGATTTAGGCCAAGTTAGCAAGGTGATCTTATCTGATATTGAAGATATCGTTGATGCTGTCCATGAAAGCTTCCATAACTATTTAGAAGGGGATGGCATCGAATATGAATATGATCTCGATGATGAATATTACGATGAAAATGAACTAACCGAAGAGACTGAGATGTACGAAATCGATGTGGAATGGGAAACGCCTGAAGTGACAGCCTATATTCAAGAAAATGAAGTGGAGGTCACCTATCAATTTGGAGTTGTTCAGGAAACTGGTGATGGAGTGCTAAAACGGATTAACCGCATTCGGACAGCAGATGATGATCTGATAAAAGATGAAACAAACTTTATATTCAGTAAGGAAGAAGCTAGCACAATCATCGCTATGATAGCGAGTCATATGGATTCCCTCAGCGAAATGGATTAATAAAAAAATCTAAAAACCTTGTCCATGTTGATCATGGACAAGGTTTTATTAAACAAGAATAAGTTCGTATACCTCCGATAATTGAGTGACCCGTTCTGTATCACTAGCTTCCTTTGCATGCTCAATTTCCTGAGGCAGAATTCGATTAAGGAGTCTCGACTCTTTGACGGTAAGCTTATTGATGAGTTCTTCTTCAGAATGAAAGTGTCCATCCTTGATTTTATTATAAATTTCCTGCGCTTGGGGATATTGATCCGTATAGTTAGACAATATCTCACGTAAGTAACCAATCGTACGATCCATCATACCATCCCTCTCAACTATTAGGTTAAAGCTAACAAACTGCCTTTATACCTTCCCCCATTTTGTGATGAGAAATTCCTTGTTTTTTTGCCTTGAAATGAAGAAGGGGTATCCAAATCAATGATTAATCTTTTATTTCCTCATCCCAAAACAAATCATTTAACGTACGTGATAATGCTATACAAATACCAATGCACAAACTTAATGAGGGATTATACTTTCCGGATTCAATCAATCCTATCGTTTGTCTGGAAACACCGACAATCTTGGCTAGCTCATCTTGTGACAAATCCTTTTCCACTCTTGCAAGCTTCAGTTTTATATTTTTCAAAGGAACGCACCTACAATTTCTTATTATCTTCGCTATTTTTCATTCCAATTTTCTTCGCTAGCAAGTATATACCACCAAAAAACAGAAGTAAAATCGGCAAGTAGATCATAACCGAAACACACCATACCAATACAAAATACCACAACCCTTGAGAACTGCCATCCGCATAGGATACAGCACTATTCACCCCCATGATCGTAGCGATGATAAGAGCTAAACCAACCGTACCAAAAATGGTCTTCTTGCTCATCTGTGTTTTACTCGTACGGTCATGCATTTCTACTTCATCCCAGAATACGCCTAAGAAAATGGAACGAGCTAAATAATACACCCCTGATGCCAAAAGGATCACCAATTCCAGATATAATTCCCCGCTGCCTACACCATATTTATATATTTTAAAAAGTACGCTCAATAGACAAATGGCCATAATGACATGATACATTTCTTTATAAATTTTATTTCTTACATTCTCGATTCGTTCATCCGTGATTTTTTTAAATACTTTCATCATTAATCATCCTCCATTCACTCTTATTATATGATTTATTTTACATTTTGCAACATATATATTACATTTAACACTGTATAAAATGCAAAGTGTATAAAAAAAGGGACCTATACTTATGTATGGGTCCCTTTTTTAGGGGTTTACTCGTGAGTTTTGAGGATTTACTCGTAAGTTTCGGACTTTTACTCGTGAGTTTTCACCATTTACTCGTGAATTCATCATTTAAACAATACCAAAGCAAAAACCCCATTTTTCCTTTATCCTCCCCTTCCCAAACACGAACATTAAATCATATTCCTAATTTAATATTCACCTTTTTGTTGATTATCTATGATAAGTTTGCTATATTAACAAAGTAATAATCTTAAATATCATTACTCGTATATCCTCAGTAATATGGTCTGAGTGTCTCTACCTGGTTCCCATTGAAAGAACTAGACTACGAGTTAAAGTATTCGGCTGTTCGGCTTTTTTAGCAGCTTATGATTTAGCATTAGCTTCATTTTTGCTTTATCTATACTTTGACTTTTGTAGGTCTAGAAGGTAGAAATCATTCTACAGTTTCTAGACTTTTTTCTTTTGACCAAAACTACGAGGATAACAAACAACAGGGAGGAAAACATAAAGCAACAGTTTTAATAAAGGAAAGAAGCAAAGGAATATGTAGCATTATTAAACCAATTTTTAATATTCGTGTTAAATAATAATAATAATAGTATTGATATGTAGGAAGACATAGCTTTAGCTATTTGGCACTTTTCAATTTTTTATGTTAGAGAAAAACTATCACTAAGGAGAATATTTATGAAAAACAATATGTTAAAAAAATACTCTTTATTAGGCATTATTACTTTACTGTTATTATCAGTAGTTGCAGGTTGTAATTCTACTTCAAAAACTGCAACTGAACAAAAAACTGCTCAAAGGCCTATTATAATTCAAGGTCCAATGCCAATCGAAGCAGAAAATTTCGCAAAAAGATTAGAAAATGTTAAAGAAGAAAAATCAGGAGATTTTGTATTTTACATTGGAACGTTAGACAATTATCCTGTAATAGTTGCAAAAACAGGCAAGGGAATGGAAAACACAGCAGCCGCTACAGCAGTTGCTATTGAAAAATTTAACCCTATAGCAATAATCAATCAAGGAACATCAGGGGGACATGATCCAAGTTTAAACGTTTTTGATATTGTTTTAGGAAAAAGAACGGTAAACATTGGTTCATTAAAAACAGCAGATAAGGCTGAAAACCAAGGAATTGATCCAACTATATGGAAACCTATGGACCTAATGGCTTCTGAAGGAAGTGCAGGAGAAGATCCTAATGCTGAAAAACCCCGTTTCTATGAGGGAGATAAGGATTTACTAGCAGCTGCTAATGCAGTTAAAGATAAATACACTAAGGGTAAGGTTGTCGAGGGTACTATAGGTTCTGCAGACGTTTGGAATAATGAAGTTGATAGAATTAAATGGTTCCATACTAAATACGGTACATCTGTAGAAGAAATGGAAGGTGCCTCCGCAGCACAAATTGCCAAAGCTTATGATGTACCATTCTTGGGTATTAGAGTACTATCTAATAATAAAGTGAATGGTGGTAAATACAACCCAAATACAGCAGCAGCAAATCAAGAATATGTTTATGAAGTAGTTAAAAAATATATCTCTACAATGCCAAGCAAATAATAGCTTTAATTGAATAAAAGAAGAGCACATATTGTACATGACAATATGTGCTCTTCTTTATTTAGGCCAATAGTAGAGTCGTTACGATTATCATAGCTCCACTTATTATTAAATAGCGGGTACTATTCATTTCTTTTTTCTCATCTATTTCAATGGGGGTTTGTCATATATTTTCCTAAAATTCTCTTTCATCCCTGGTAATCACTCCATATTTAGAGCCAATAATTCATGCAATCGATTAAAAGACTCTTGATCTTTAAAAGTTCATGAAGTCTAAGGTTTGCAAATTTACAGGACAATACGATAAAGCGAAGCAAAAAAACACCACAAATATCGATTTGCTTGTCTGCAAAAACGGATTGTGGCTCTACCATGCTAACAATTCCCACTATTTCTTATATTACGGATATATGAGGTTTTCCTTCCTCTTTTTCACTGACCTTTTCAATTTTCTCAACAAACATTTGGAAAACTTTTCTCTTTTCTTCCAGTTCTTTTATTAATCCTTTCAATTCGTTCACTTTTTGTTCAAAAGGTTTATGATAGAGCTCGCGAATGTTTCGAATAATTTCATCATTAATAGTGGATTGTACAACTTGTTTGGTGATATTGAATTTGTAGGAATAAACCTTAAGCTCAAGTTTAACTTCTTCATATTCTTTTTCTATAGCATTTAATAATTCACTAATTTCTTCTTTCCATTCACCTAAAGACTTTTTCACATGTTCCTCCAACTTTACTCCCCCTCTTTCACTGTAAAAAAACTTCTCCATAAAAACTCATTTTACCAATTCTTCATTTCGGTTTCTTTTCTGGTTAATTACTTAACAAATAAATTTTCATTAAAAAAAGATAACAGCACACCCCAGTCTTTAAGAAAATGGAAAATGTTGAAATCCTTTTTATTTAAAATAGTACCTGCCATTTCATTGGGTACATTTGGGGGGATTTTTTATATAGAGGGACACCTTATTCCTCCTTGCTAAATGTTAAGCTGAGGCTATTTAATGTGTAAAGTCTAGCGGTAAAAATGAATAAATCATTGTAGTTATTTTCTACGTACTCTTCTATAATGCTCATCCCTTTTCTAAATCTATCAACTAATAAATGAGTGTAGTTTTCATCCCAGGTAAACCGATTGATTCTCAGAAGTTCATCTGCTAATACTTGAAACTTATACTCCTCAACAAGAAGTTTTAATTGATACACTTTATCTGTATTTAAACAAAAGATATTGTTTTTATTTTCATAATGTTTATGAACAAATTTAATGAAACCTTTTATATTTTTAGCCAACATATTCGCTATTTGCATCTCGAAGTTCATTTCTCCATCTCCTCACTGTCTAAAATCTAATACATTATTATGAAGAGTGTATGTTTTGAGATGATATTTTAACACCAACAATAGGAAAGTAGCAGTTTATGAACTGACCAGTTGAAACTATTTGGAGTTGAAAAAATCGATTCTAAAAAATTTAAAGCTGTGACAAAAAAAAAGAATAAGAATTTAATAGAGTGGATAGACTAATAAAAAAGGAGTGGGAGATTATGGAGATGAAAACTAAAGAAGCAACGAAAGAAATGTGGAGTGAAATTAATGATTGTATAACTCGAATAATTGATGAAAAACATGATTTATCTTTTCAGAAGAAGAGCAATGATAATTATATGAATCTATATATTCAAACAGCCGTATTACACACCTTATTTGGACTTTTAGATGAACTTAGGAAAATTGAAAGGAAATATACCGAATTGTGATGTTTCTTGAAAAGTCATGGCTAAATTTAACTTAATGGTGGATTAGGATAAAAAACTCCCCAAGGGAGCCTTTAATACCAAAACAAAATCCTTTCTTTCCTAATCCACGTTTTCTTTTCGTCCCTATATATACCTCTTTGTTATCCCATCCAAAATCCATTTTAATTTCCTCCCCTTTAATTTATTAAGTGCAGTATATGCTTTTAAACGAAACCAAAAAGGCCCTTATTTTTTCCCTTAAAACCGATGTTTTTGGTAATATCTTATGAACAAAAAAAAGAACCCCTCAACAGAGTTGTGTGAGATTCATGAACATTAGTATTTATTGCTGCCAACTAAACTTTTTTAGGTTTTCCTTTTCCAAACGAACACTCCTTTCTGCATATATTGAATCAATATATTCTAGTGAGGCCTATATATAAATCCAGATCTGCACGAACTCGTTCGGGTTTTTTCGGATAAACTAACCGATTCTCTTTAGAGTTTGCATAGCGATTTCCTGAAACATTTCGTATTGTGCATCTCTAGATGCAAGAAGCTAAGAATCTTCGTTAAGCTGTAAGTACGATAACAAGGGCTGTCTCAAAAGTTCATTTATCTTTTGAGACAGCCCCCTTTAAAATTAGGTTTCAACGTGATTAGATTCCCGGTGTAGATGAACTTTCAGGAATATTTTCATAGTCTGATGGATTAAGATTATGAACCGATCCATCTGTTACACCATTGATAATGCCCATTAGACCCGTTTCAACTGTTTTTACTAGCTGGCCTTTCTTTTTTTGCCCAAAGTTTTGTGTTTGTCCACTAACTTCAAATAGAACCGTACCACTTCCGTTTAAAGCAAACGTTCCTAAAGCAGTACCTGGCAGGTCAATAGATTGATCGTACAATGAAATATTTGTAAACACGGAATTCCCTTTTGCTTGTAGTGCGTTATAAGCAGTAAGTGTCAACTGACGGGAGAAATCATATTTAAAATTATCTGCATACTCTGCATATTTAGCCCCTGCAGGAGTGCTTGGGTTGGCAACAAATTTTCCGGAAATTGACATCGTTACACGATCATCAGTTCCTTCGATATATGGGAACCCTTGGTGATGAAGGTCGATAAAAACATCCACTTTACCGAATTTCGATTTTAACCCTTTATATATGTCACGTACCGTTTGCGATTCAGGTGTAATAAACCAGCCCGGCTTTTCAGATGCCCCCGGGAAGTCTTGAGGCTTTGGTACATAGTTTAGGTTTGGATTAAAGTCACGATTAACATCAAATCCCGGTTTGCTAGCATAGTCGTCTCCAGACCTAGGAGTCGTGTAATAGTTCCAAGCTGGTTTCACATTTGAAAGTTGTGGGAATTTCCCTACAACCTCTGACCATGTCATCTCATTTCCACGACGATCAAGCTCTGAGGCGTCTACGTTCATCATTGGTATAGCAACAATTGTTAATTCATCAAGCATTTTCTTTACCTCAGGTGAGTTACTTTGACCAAGGTTTTCAAGAATGTTCAATAACGCAACAGTTCCTGTTTTTTCATTTCCGTGAATTTCACTTTGAATAAGAACGACTTTGTCACCATGACCGACCGTTACTTTGTGAATGGAACGACCCTGATTTGTTTGTCCAGCCACTTCTACTTTTACTTTCCCTTTACTCACTTGCTCAAGTTGATTTAATTTTTTTACAAGCTCGTCATAATTAAGGAATGCTTCGGTAGAAAGATTCGTTCCACCTGTCGGATTTGGTCCTCGTTCAGCGAAGCTGACATTTGGGCCAAGTAATGCTGCGGCTACTACTGTTGAACTTAAAACCTTAAAAAATTTCTTTTTCACATTCATTCTCCTATTCTAAAAATATTCAATATTCTGATAAATTCCTTGTTTTTCCTCATTTCCCCTGCTAAATCATTTAAAATGCTTAAAAAGGCCTACAAATTTTAGCATCACTCTACATCTTTTTTCACAGAAACCAAAACTATTCGGCATCATTCTACACCCTAATTTCCCGTTATTATAAAGAGAGATTTGTTCCAAAACCCTGAGAAAAAAGAGCAAAAAAATCAAATAATTGTTTTTCTATAGGGGTTTATGCCTGGAGAACTGGCTGGATACTCATACCAGGTTGGTGGTAAGAAAACTGAGGAACTTGAAGAGTTTATCAAAGATTCTAAATAAGCTAGAAAAGAAGCTAGTGAAGCAGCTATCACTCCAGAACTCAAAGAAGTGGTTAAAGATAATTTCGAGTATTTTGACAAGATTATCAATAACGATTACTTCTACAAATCTCGAAATGCTGAAGATCCAAATGACCCGATGTTTGACGAAGTAAAAGAAGATGATTGGGTAACTGAAGAAATCAAAACAGTAATAGTGGTGATTCAGCAACACCCATAACAACACGGTTCCTGTTATATGACTAGATCTTTAGATAGCATGGTCTGTTACTTCTAAATATAACTATCAACTCTAGATATTTTTCGTAAACTTCTATTAAACTTCGTGAGATTTAAAAAGCAACTGCTTGCTGCGTGCAACGGAGGACAAGGTTATTAACAAATTTAGTAAATCTTGAAAACTACTATGATTGTGTGTCACAATCAAAAAGAGATACGCAGATTTACTTGTGATGTTAAGACAGACCTGGGCAACCCGCTGATATGAAAGGTTGAACCATTTCTTCTCTGTAGGTGACGGACACACACACCATGTACTCAATTACAAATAAGGGGGACATAATTAATGAGGACAATGAAACTTGGAAACAGCATATTAGAGGTGCCGGTCGTATCAGTCGGCTGCATGCGAATCAATTCGCTGGACAAAGCGGAGGCTGAGCACTTTGTCCAAACGGCGATGGAAGAGGGTGCGAATTTCTTCGACCATGCTGATATTTATGGCAGTGGCGAATGTGAGGAAATATTCGCGGACGCCATCGGAATGAACGCGGGCATTCGTGAAAAGATCATCCTGCAATCCAAGTGCGGCATACGTAAGGGGATGTTTGACTTTTCCAAAGAACATATCCTCGAATCGGTGGACGCAAGCTTGAAGCGGCTGAATACGGATTATCTGGATATTCTGCTTCTCCACCGTCCGGATACGTTAGTAGAGCCGGAAGAAGTAGCGGAGGCCTTCGATATTCTTGAAAGCTCAGGAAAAGTGCGCCATTTTGGCGTTTCCAACCAGAATCCGATGCAGATCCAGTTGCTGAAGAAGTCAGTGAAACAGACGATTGTTGCAAACCAACTGCAGTTAAGCATTACCAACGCCAACATGATCTCTAGTGGATTTAATGTGAATATGGAAAATGATCTCGCTGTGAACCGGGACGGCAGTGTGCTTGATTATTGCAGACTGAACGATATCACCATTCAGCCTTGGTCACCTTTCCAATACGGATTCTTTGAGGGAGTATTCCTTGGAAACGACAAGTTCCCTGAATTGAATCAAAAGATTAATGAAATTGCGGACAAGTATGAGGTTAGCAACACGACTATCGTCATCGCATGGCTTTTACGCCATCCCGCACACATGCAACCAGTCATCGGTACGATGAATGAAGACCGCCTAAAGGATTGTTGCAAGGCAAGCGATATTCATCTTACACGCGAAGAATGGTATGGTATCTATCGTGAGGCAGGCAATGTGCTGCCTTAAACACGCAGACTAAACTTTATTCTGTGCTATGAAGATCAAATCTAAGCCCCGTCAAGGCCACATAACAAAGCACCCTCAAGTCTTCATTGACCAAAGGGTGCTTTATTTTGACTAGACTTAGCTGAACAATCGATCATTAGAGAATTCCGTGTTCCAGTAATCACTTGGAGCCCACATATCTGGAAACAGGCATCATATGCTCTTATATGACTTAATCCTTGATATCGTTAAAACCAAGTCTTGGTTTGTCCGACACAGGTATGAAACCGTTTTTAATGGCGGCCCCTGCTATAAAACCTATCGACGTTGCCCAGATTCCTCCATCTCGTACCGAATCAACAGGCAATTCATAAGCTGCCGCACCAATCAATACGCCCGTTCCAAATGCCATAATATAGCCAATGTTATTTTTCTTTATCGAATAAAGATGGCAGCAAGGGCACCGAGCAAGACCGCAGAACCCGAAACCCCTCCCCAAAAGACCGCATTACACACCTTTCTCCCTCATTTCCTTTTTATGGATAGCCCCAGGTTGTTCTTGGGGTAAAGAGAGGAGGAAGTGTTTAACCTTACTCTGTAATGTATTACACCTCTTAATCATGATATTATTTAATCATAGCAAACCAAACCTATAGGAGGATAACATGGAAAAGCAAGTTAAAGTAGTTGCAGCCGTCATTGAAAATGAAAAAGATGAAATACTATGTGCGTTACGCTCTCCAGAAATGAGCATCCCTAACATGTGGGAGTTCCCAGGTGGAAAAGTAGAAAAAGGCGAAGATATTTTTACAGCTTTAAAAAGAGAGATTAATGAAGAATTGCAATGTAAAGTTGAAACGGAAGCTTCAACATTTAATGATAATACGCATGAATATGAAACCTTCATTATTAACTTACTGTCTATAAAATGTAAGATCATTGAAGGTACCCCAACTGCTAATGAACATTCTAAACTGATATGGTTAAAGCGAGAGAATTTAAGATCTCTAAAATGGGCACCTGCTGACATTCCAGCTGTGGAACAATTAATAAATGAAAAAAATAGTCTTCTAAAATGAGAAGACTATACTCTTTTAATGAACTCTGTACATAAACTAGCTAGGACATCATTCTCTAATTCCATTGTAACGGTAATCAGCTTTTCCCCTTCATATTCCACCGTGTTACCCTTCCCTATATAGATATAGGGTTCTGTCTTTCCATCCATTTCTTTATACTTCCTAATAAATAAATGTAAATGTATCCCTCTATCCTGGTTGAATACAATATTCTTTCCTCTCTCAGAACCTGGGGCTGTACTATTTGGAGGCTGCCATTGAAAATAAGTTATTACCCCATAGTTCTATTAATAGCAACATTGAATATTAAAAATAAAAAAAGACCCTTCTTTCGAAAGGTCTTTGCAAAAATAACTTAGAAAAACAAGTTTTATCTTTCACAGGCGATCAAGTCTTTATCACGATCGCTTTTTTTATTTGCATCATATAGTGCTTTTGAAACATAAGGTTTGTATTTCGTTTTTCCTCCTTTGTTTTTAACGGAAGATGAACGAGCTACGCCCCCTTTATAATCTTTATTCAATGCCGTACAGTTTTTATAGGTTTTAACCTTTGTTTTTGCACCTGCAACCTCATTTGATCCAAGAGAAAGACCAAAAACTAGTCCTAAAGATAGTAAAATAGTAAATAAATGTTTCATAACATGTAATTCCTTTCCTAAAAATTAACTTTTACTAATCATAATGTATCATTCCATTTTTTACAATAACAATATTTCCACATTAATTATATTTTTATGTATTTATATTAAAATTCAAATACTATTCTGCAGCCAAATCCCGCTCGAAGTAGACATCTTGCATTATAATAAAACTGCATAAGGGAAAACCACCGGGGGCCGGTGGCTTTTTTTATTGGTGGTTGGATATTATAAGGAGTGAAAACAAATAGAGTGTGAAGACGACAAACCGTTTAGCCATGCGAGGCGAAACTATTTATATTTATAATAACGAAGGAATTTATAAAACAAAGTTATCGGGAATAAAGTGAAGAATGGGCCCTAGAGTGGGATGGTAAAATAGTGAATCCTGGTTTAAGTAACATTTCTGATTGGTCAGCCCCTTAGATTTCCCTTTACTAAAAATAGCCAAAGAGCATGATTTCAATAGAGATCATGCTCTTTTTTCTATATTGGGGATAGCCCCAAATAATTACATTCCGTCTGTAACGCTTATTTCTTCACCAGTGATGGCTGCTGCACCGTCACTATGCATACTGCTGTACAATCAATTTCTGATGGTTCTAGTAGTTTGATTCCTAGTTCGGCTAGGATGTGGTGGTTTAGTGCTTCTTCTACTGTTGTTCCATCTTGTTCTRCTCGTACTGGCAGTTGTTTTTCGATTAATTCTGTACGTACTAGTCCAGGCATGATTGTGTTACATGTGATGCCATTCAGTGCATTTTCCAGTGCGGTTACTTTCGTAAAGCCACCTTGGCCAAATTTTGCGGCACAATGGGCGGATTTGTATGCATCCGGGTTCTTGCCGTGTGCAGACGAAATATTGATGATTCGTCCTTTTTTGTTTTTGTATGACTGGCACTCCTGCAGGGGTAGCGTTTCTAATTTTTTTATTGATTGGAACATTTCGATTCTATAATGATTTCATTTCAGGCTATGATATTTTAATCGGAGCTATTATTTCAAGTTTGTTGGTTTTTATGATTTCTCAGATTGTTCAACGTTTTGCAAACTAATCCAATTTTTTACAAGTTCCACATTAAAACAACAAGCTGTTCATTTTTTATTAATACCAAGTTAGTGAAATCATTTCACATCATCTAAAGGTTAATTGTGATGTACTTGCCATCCTTTAGGGTTTAGATCATCCTTCATTCTCGCTATATCATCTTCACCTAAGCCAACTTTTCTAAAAAAAATGGATAGTCCCTTTGATTTTCGAAAGGCTCTATCCACTTCTTTTTATATAAAATTATTTCTTTCTTTATAACAAAGCAAGATAAATAACTATTACCATCAGCTTTTACCAATCTTCTTCATCTTCATCCCATTCTTCTTTTGCCAATTCAAGGCGTTCAATAAAATAGTCTAAAAAATTATCAGCAAGCTTTCGACCATAGCCTTCTTGATTATCCCACATTATAACTGGACATTCTCCATCTTTCATTTTATTAGTATCTAGGCAATAGGCAAATTCATCAATATCTTCTATAACTACAATTCCATCTATTAAATCATAATACTTTTGATGATCTTTGGTAGCATCTACTACTGCTGGACCCGTAAAGCCATATCCAATTATCTCCACACCAAACAGTCCACCATAGCCATAATTTCTTAAAAACCACTTGTAACTTTCCGGTAATGAGACCTGTAATTTTTGTTCAGTCTCTTTTACTTTGTCTTCACTTACTCCACCTGTAAAATCATCATCTTCGCCATACTGCTTAATAAATTCCTGTAAAGCTGAATATTTCACCAAAATCACCTACTAATCTTGAGTTTCGTATCGCACGGGCAAGTATGAAGAATACACCAAGGTAATAATCCTTAAAATTCCAAAGCTAATTTATCGGGCATTGATGACTTCATTTAATTTTATGTAAGAAGGCCCTAAATAACCCCTAACACCAAAGGTGCCAAGGGTTTGAAAGATTAACACATTGACATATAATGTTCGCGTTCCCATGGGTGAACTTATGTGGAAATATTCTTCGATCTTATTCACTAAAACACATATATGGCTTCACATAACCTTTATAGTATTACTTTTAAGTTTTTTCGTCTTAAAATCTTTTATGTGGTCAGTTAGTGATTAATTTTTTTTCTTCATTTCAACAAATAATTAAATTAAAAACATAAATTCAATTCTCATTTTTCTTGAATCTTTCTGGAATTTTACTTTTCCATATTAACATAAGTTCTTTAAATTCTTTAGTCTCCATTTCGTTTTCATAAGGCTCTTCATATCTAAAAAAATGTTCAAGTACTGTCATATCTTTTTTTATTAGCACACTTGTGGCATTAAGTTGAATTTCAAACTTTTCGTGTAAACCATTTAATACATTATCAACTATCTCAATATATTCATCTGCTTCTTCCTCTGTAGGGATGTCTTCAATAAAATCAGCGAATAATTTTATTTCATCCGATAATTTTATTCTCAATGTCCCAAAAGGGTCTCTAAAAAACTCGTATAAATATTTCATACTCAACCTCCTTCATAAATTGGATAAGCAGTGGCAACTGATCCGTCTGTTTTAAGATACATATCTATTTGTAATCCAGAAGAAGTTAAACCGGAATATTTATTTTCACCAATTTGCGTTTTGTTTTTAAAAGCCTCATCAATAGCTTTTAATACTTGTACCCGGTCCCATTCTTTTGGGAAAAAACTTGATTTTGCTCTCTTTTCTACTCCATCTATTACCACCTTAGCTCTATATACTCCATTTCTATCAGGCCTTGTTTCTGTACCTGGAACTATTTTACCACCCATCATACTCTCGTGATGATAACCAACAGCTTTCCCACGTCGATTAATCTCTCCATGATAAACATGCCTCATAGTATCTATAGTAAACTTTTTCCCACCATCTCCATTGACTTGAGACTCCACTCTCGCCATAGAAATCAACTGATCCTTCAACCCCACACCATTAATCGTATTATAAGGTACTCCACCTGCCAACGACAGTTGGTTTTTAGGATTGTATGGCAATAGGTTAGGGATAGAGACTAGTTCTTTTGCC
>NZ_JBFUIB010000047.1:0-20177 GCF_056402095.1 Peribacillus sp. P4_C12 | reverse complement strand
GCGTATTCGAATCTGTTAAAGCCATTCTTGCCAACTAATGTAACATCCGTCCCTATAGAGTGGAGGACATCTTTAACAGATTCGAATACGCTTTCTTTTCCACCAACCATAATCGCCAGCGTCCCGTCGACCGCTTTCGGTTCACCGCCGCTTACCGGAGCATCCATCATTTCAACACCTTGTTTAGCTGCTTCATTTGCAATTTCAACCGATACGACCGGTGAAATAGAGCTCATATCAATGATTACCGTTCCTTCTGTAGCCGTTTCCAAAATACCATTTTCACCAAGCACGACTTGTTTCACATGATGAGAAGCAGGCAGCATCGTAATAATGACATCACATGTCTCACCCATTTCAGTTGGTGTTCCTGCTTTTGCCCCTGCTTCTACAAGCGCCTCCACAGTTTGCGTATTAATATCGTAAACAGTTAATTCGTAACCTGCTTTAAGTAAATTAAATGACATTGGTTTTCCCATGATACCCAATCCAATAAATCCAATTTTTTTAATCAATTCTAATTCCCCCTTCTTCTAATAACACTTTTAATGTGTTTTTTAGACAAAACTGCTTAAGTGCAGCTACTTTTATATGAGAGGACCTTTTCCCAATGCTCAGTCCCAAAACTTGATTTATAAAGCGTTTTCAAAACCTTATAATCGATTGTACACATTTTTTATAATTTTGTATACATTTTTTAAAAAAATGTATACAAAAAAATTATACTTTTAAATAACCCTACTTAAACTTATACTTTAAGGTAAGAACAAATCATGATTCGGGAGACGATTGTATTGGTAAAAAAAGATAACGTTCATGCCTATGTACAGGCTTATGAATATATAAGAGATCGGATATTGAACGGAGAATTAGAACGTGGAACGAAGCTGGTCGAGGAAAGGCTAGCAGAAGAAATTGGTATTAGCCGGACGCCAGTGCGTGAATCCATTCGTAAACTCGAACAGGAAGGGCTTATTAAACAAAAACGCGTTGTGAACCCAAGCGATATGGATCTTCGTCATATTTTTCAGGTACGAATATTACTGGAAGGATTTGCAGCACGCCATTGTGCTAGTTTCATGACGGAAGAAGCGCTTGTAAAGCTCAAAGAGTGCGTGGATATTGGCAGCACAGGTAATACGGAAGAAGTAATGTCAGCGAATAATGAATTTCATGATATTATTGTAGGCGCAACTAACAATCCTATGATGATCGATATAATTGACCGAATGCA
The DNA here is from genome assembly GCF_056402095.1 of Peribacillus sp. P4_C12. Taxonomy (NCBI): domain Bacteria; kingdom Bacillati; phylum Bacillota; class Bacilli; order Caryophanales; family Bacillaceae; genus Peribacillus; species Peribacillus sp. P4_C12. Next base: position 18,943 of record NZ_JBFUIB010000047.1, on the reverse strand, counting down.
GTCCATTATTTATTTGTTCCGGAAAACAGTTGTCTATCATAAACGGCCGTTTTTGATTGAGGAACATCATGATATTTACAAGGCCATCCTTCTTCATAACGGAGACGAAGCGGAGCGGTTAATGAAAGAACACCTGCAGAATGATTTAGAATTTTGTTTAAACCGAATGGAGACACAACAATAAAAAGACATTTTCCTGCCTCATTTAAAAATGTTTTTCCCTTGTAAAACTAAAAATATTAATAACTAAGCAGAATTTTAATTATTTATCAGTAAGCCATTCATCTTTTAATAAACCGAACACAGTTCTATCAAGGTATTCATTATTCACTTTATCCCTTCCTTCTGAATATTATTGGAATAGCCCATACTTTCAAATTAGTGGTCGCAACATTTTCCGACTTAATTCAGTTGTAAATCATTAAATCCCGAAACTTCTAAATCAAAAAGCATCTGCTTAAACAGATGCTTTTTTTGCTAGTTTCTTTAGTAAATATTTCATATAAAAAATCCCCGTTCGAAAAAGGGTGCTTTTTCGAACGGGGCATTACTTTAATTAATTACTAGGAAAAGAAAAATCCGTTTTATTTTCGATTTCTTTAGATTCAGGCCATCTTTCTGAAACGGTTTTGGTTTTTGTGAAAAAGCGGACGGTGTCTGGGCCAAACATGTGGCCTTCTCCAAATTTTGAACGTTTCCATCCACCAAAGTTGTGATATCCTACTGGGATTGGAATAGGTACGTTTACTCCTACCATCCCTACTTCAATTTGTTCAGAAAATTTTCTAGCAGCAGCACCGCTTTCTGTAAAGATCGTGACACCATTCCCAAATTCGTGATTATTAACTAATGCAATAGCTTCATCTAAGTTATTAACACGTACTACAATACGAGCTGGGCCAAACACTTCATCACGATAAATTTTCATTTCAGGAGTAACATGATCCAACAATGTTGCTCCTAAATAAAAACCTTTGTTTGTTTCGCAAATTTCTGGATTTCGACCATCCACACATAATTCTGCGCCTTCTTCAAGACTTTCATCTATATACTTGATGATTGTATTTTTCGATTCTTGAGTAATAACGGCTCCGAAGTCTGCATTCTCGTCGTTATATGCTCCCACTTTTAATTCTTCAACACGAGTTTTTAATTTTGCCACGAATGCTTCAGCTGTTTTTTCGCCAATTGGCATTGCTGCTGAAATTGCCATACAACGTTGGGAAGCCGATCCATACGCAGCACCTAGGAAGGCATTAACCGCTTGATCTAAATCAGCGTCAGGCATAATGATCATATGATTCTTTCCGCCACCAAAAGCAGCGACTCGTTTATTATTTCGGCATCCCTCGTGATAAATATATTCAGCTACCCTCGTGGAACCTACAAAAGAGATAGCATGTACTTTTTGATTTTTAAGTATGGCATCAACTGCCTCTTTATCACCATTAATAACGCTCCAAATCCCATCTGGCAAACCAGCTTTTTTCCATAATTCTGAGATGAATAAAGCCGCATTCGGAACACGTTCAGATGGTTTCAAAATCACTGCATTACCACATGCAACTGCCATTGTCGTCATCGCAAGCGGCACCATTGCCGGGAAATTAAATGGAGAGATCGCTGCAACCACACCTAAAGGTTGTTTCATGGAGAAAGCATTGATATTTCCCCCAACATTGACCGAATATTCACCTTTTAACATATGCGGAGCGTTAATAGCGAAATCAACAGATTCAATCCCTCTACTAATTTCCCCTTTTGCATCATCGATCGTTTTCCCATTTTCCAAACCTATTATATTGGCAAGTCTTTCTGTTTCTTCTACTAAAAGACTTCTGAAACGGTGGATGACCTCCACTCTTTTTCCGACAGAGGTATTTTTCCATGCTGTAAATGCCGCGTGTGCCACATCAACTGTCTCATTCACATCTCCTACAGAAGCATATGGACACAAATTAATTACTTCACCCGTTGAAGGACTATACACATTACCAAAGCGTTCACTTTTGCCCGCTTTCATTTCTCCGCCAATAAAATGTGTTAATTTCTTTGTATCATTTTTAATTGTAGTCATTTTTATTCCTCCTAATTTTTATTAGATACTAAACCATCATTTTTACTTGCTATTAATTCCTTGACCATTAGATATACAGATGCCATATCCTGCTCGCCATATCCTTTTTCCACAGCCTCGGAATATAAATCAATTAACTTATCCCCAATTGGCAATGGAGTCTGGTTTTCGTCTGCCATTTGTTTTGCCAGCTTTAAATCTTTTAATAAGAGATTTGTTGAAAAACCTGGATTAAAGTCGTTTTGTGCAATATGCCCTTTATAGTTTCTTTAATATATTCTGCTTTGACCGAAACTAACACTTAAAACATCATAAATCGTATCTGCTTTCACACCCATTTGTTCTCCAAGGGCAACAGCCTCTGCGACAGCTTGTGTATAAAAACCAATCATTAAGTTATTTAATAGTTTAATAACGGTCCCCACACCCACACTTTCACCTAAATGAAATGGATTGTCACCCAATACTCTCAGTAATGGCAGAGCTTGTTCATAAACCTTTTTGTCTCCACCCACCATGATCGTTAGGGTGCCATTTACTGCCCCTGAAACGCTTCCACTTACTGGTGCTCCAAGATAGTCGATCCCTTTTTCCTTGGTAATGGCATATATCTTTTCATTTAATTGAGGAGAAATGGTACTAAAATCAATAATAGTTAGAGCAGAATCTGCGTTTTCAACGATTCCACCATCTCCTAAGTAGACTTTCTCAACAATTTGTGGAGTAGGAAGACTTGTCATGACAATGTCTACTTGCTTAGCCAAAAGCTCAGTAGGGACACCTATTTTTCCACCATCTTGTGAAAACTTCTTTTCTGCTTCAGAATTTGTATCCACACCGTAAACGGTATATCCAGCTTTCACAAGATTAGTAGCCATGGGCAGTCCCATATTTCCTAAACCAATAAAAGCTATTGTTTGAAATTCCTTCATATAGTTCCCTCCATATTTATTAATTGTTTTCATGTTAATAAAAAATTGTATATAACAAGACCGCTAAAACCAATGCGATCATTGGAACAACAACACTCAGAATAAAAATTGGCTTATATGCCCGTTTATGTGTCTCATTACTTACTACTCTAATGGTTGTGACCACATAACCATTATGGGGAAGCGAATCAAGTCCACCAGAAGCAAGTGACGAAATACGGTGCATTGCCCCTGGATCTAAGCCTTGTGCATTATAAAGAGGAGCTAATATTGGAAGTGCGATTCCCAGTCCACCTGATGCTGAGCCTGTAACACCAGCAATAATCGTCACAGCAGCCGCTAATCCTGCATAAGCCATTCCAGGCATACCAACAAGCGAATCTACTATATATGTAAATGCTTGTGACTCTTTTGCAACTGCACCGAAACCAACAACTCCACAGATATTCGCAGTTGCAATGATAGCGTTTTCACTTCCTTTACCAAAAATCATGCCATATTTCCGGGTATATTTATTCAACAGTACAAGCCCAACGATAACCCCTAAAAATAAAGCCGCTAACGCTGCACCAGTTGGAGAAAGAAACTTTGACACGATATTCAAAACAATGACTACTACAACCAAGGGTAAAATAGCAATCAGAATATTCGGTAATTTTTCATCCTTTTTCATTTCTACCGTAGCTGCTGTTTCTGCTAATGCTGCCCCACTCGTTTCCGAATTCGGCAAATTGAAAAACTCTCCATCTTTCACTGCTTTAGAGACCATGCTCTTAAGCCAAAAACCACCTAGAATCATGATAAATACAGCAATGATAACACCAATCAAACCACCTGCTGTTGGCTGAGTATTAAAGAATTCCATAGGTATCAGATTCTGAACTTCTGGTGATCCTGGTGAAGTCATTGAGAATGAGATAGATCCAAATACAATAGCACCTGGAATAAATCGATGAGGCAGATTTGCTGCTTTAAATAAAGAGACTGCAATTGGATATACCGAAAATGCGAGATCGCAATACTTACTCCACCATAGGTCATCAAAGCACAAGCTGTAACAACAGCAAACACAGCTCGGTTAGCACCTACTTTGATTTTTATCCATTCTGCAATTGCTTCTGCAGCTTTCGTTTCTTCCATCACCTTTCCAAACACAGCTCCAAGTAAATATACTAGAAACCATGAAGCAAAATATCCGGTGAACCCATCCATGTAATTCACTGTAAGCGCTTTCTCCAAAGGCAACCCGCTTGTTAATGCTAGGATTGCTGAAGATACTAATGCAGCAATGATGATATTAACTCCTCGCATAGTAAAAATAATTAATAAAATTAAGGCGGCAAAAAATCCTATAAAGCTAATGACCATTTAGCACCTCCACCATTATTTAGTTTTTTTGATTCGACTCTTACCTATAAACAATGCAATAACTGTGCCACATTTGATTTATGTGAAAACACACAATTATTTTATTTTCAAACTAAAAAACTGTATAACTAATTATACAGTTGTAAAATATTTTGTTCAGGTGTCTAATCAAGTAGACAATTCTATGTTATATTCCTTCAATTTATTGTATAAAGTAGCTCTTGAAATCCCTAATTTTTTTGCTGCACGTGTTTTATTTCCCTTTTCTTCTTTAATAATTAGAAGTAATAATTCTTTTTCCTTATTTAATCCTGCATTTTTAAGGCTTTCAAATGAGTTAAAACTTTCAAGTTTCGTTTTTTCCATTGTTGTGAATTCTGGAATCTGCTTTTTTTGTTCTAAAAAATAGCGCTGAAAATCATCAAAATAAATATCATGGCCTTCTACCAATGTAACTAGCCTTTCTATTACATTCACCAGCTCCCTGATATTTCCTGGCCATTCATACTCCATCATAGCTGCTACCGTTTCTCTACTAATCTCTTTAGATGGTATCTTATATTTTTTACAAATTAATTTAATAAAATGACCAATAAGAAGTGGAATATCATTTTTCCTTTCCCTTAGAGGTGGAATACAGATGGGAATGACATTCAAACGATAATAAAGATCTTCTCGGAATTTATTTTCTTTTATCATATCCTCGATTGGACGGTTGGTCGCAGCAATAAGTCGGAAATCGACAGAAATAGGCTTTGATCCACCAACTGGTTCTACTTCTCGTTCTTGCAGGACACGTAATATCTTTGATTGCATATGTAAAGGCATATCACCAATCTCATCGAGAAAAAGGGTCCCTTTATGGGCTAAAAGAAACTTCCCTGGTTTCCCTTTTTTCTTTGAACCAGTAAAGGCCCCTTCTTCGTAACCAAATAGCTCCGATTCTAATAATTGTTCAGGTATAGAAGCACAGTTAACACTGATGAAAGGACCTCCGCTGTAATTACTAAGGGAGTGGATTGCCTGGGTAAATATCTCTTTTCCTACTCCACTTTCACCCGTTATCAATATGGATGCAGGTGACTTTGCTGCACGACGAGCAATGTTTTTTGCATGTGCAAAGCTTTCACTCTCACCAATGACTTGAGCAAAGGTTATTGGATCCTCTTTTGGAGGCTGTTGTTCAATATTAATGTTAGAAAGTGAAGGATTTTTTGTGACTTGTAAGTCCTGGATTCTATCAAATATCCTATATAATTCAGATACCCCTTGAAAAACGAGTATCCCTATCCCACCGATTATTTCATTATTCCTCCAAATAGGAATACGATGAGCAACCACTTCCTGTCCTTGCAAAAATTGAACTTGATTCCGTTCTGGAATACCGGTTTGAAGAACAATATGTAAGCGGGTTCCTTCTATTACACTTACTACATGTTGACCAATAGCTGCACCTTGTTCCACCCCAAGATAACTACTATATGCTTTATTAATCATTTTGACGAAACCATTTTTATCAACTACAATAATGCCTTCATAAATATTATCAAAACAAACATTGAACCATTCTACCTTAGTTTCTAGCAAGTTCATTTTGTGATAGGTTTGGGCAAGAACTTCTAAAATTTCATGCTGAGTCAACACACCTATCAAAATATTTTGATTATTAACAACAGGAACACTAGCTTTTGTCAGTGGCGAAATGTCTGATAATATTTCTTGAAAGGAAAGCGGTTTAATCCTCCGGTCATAATGTATTTCGATTGACTCGGCTAGGGAAGTGTCTTTTAACAAGGATTGCATAATCATAGATAAAGATAATACACCAAGAAAATGTTGATGTTCATCAACAATCGGTACCTCATTCAATTGATTCTTTATAAGAAGCTCCGCTGCATCTCTTAACTTAGTGGTATTACGCAAAAAAGCAAAATCCGTTTTCATCCAGCGCGCAACTTCTAATTCGTCTCGCTGAAAATGCTCTTTATGTTCTACTAAATTATGTCTCATTGTTTCCCCTCCCCCAAAAATATAATAATATTTGGTAGATACATTCTATCATTTTGTAAAATAATCACATATATCCAAATTATATCATCCCTTCTTGCCCAAGTGAGTTTTAACTCTAGACGTATTTTGATAGTCGAAGCATAAGCATATAGGCACTAAAAATGAGGGGTCTAGGTTAATCTAGATCTGATCCAGGAGGGATGAAAAATCGGCTCCATCATTGGATTAGACTTTGGAGAAGGAGAAAGTAAGACAAGCTTTCTCTAAATAAAGGAGGCTTAGGAAAATCACTATTGATTACTTACGCTTGAAGAGATTTCAACAGGTAACATTATCAGGGGCCAGTCGTTCAGTTCTTAGAGGAGATAGACTACAGTATCCGTTTTACTGTTAACATCGAATGTATGAAAAAGCTCATTCGTTGTATTAACATAGAGTAATAATTTCGCTCCATACGCTAAGCTTTTAGCGCTTCTTGTTCAACCTTTTGCATAAATTCCTGTACTACTTTATTGTTACTTTTATCGCTACCTAGTTTCAACATTGCTCTACCTACAAAATTAACTCCTTTGTTTTGCCCCTCATAAATAAATTTCGTGTGTGTATCAGGAATATGCATGGATTTGATTTTCCCTGGTATAACGGAAGAACCCGGCTGTACCGCTGGCAAACACTTTATTGTTATTGAGAACGATATTTTGCGACCTGCTATCCTGTTATTTCTAGGAAGAATCACCATTCCCTTTCAATGCCTAAAAAAATTAAAAAATAAAACGACAGCAATCTGAAATATTAGCCTGAATTGATTCCCTTACTATTTCGTTTGCTTTTTCTTTTACGTATAGCAGCTATCACCAATAAAGACAGCGGAATAATGGTTTGTATTAATACTGCATAAATAGGAAAAGTTTCGAGGTTAAAACGCTCCAAGTCCATTGAGTTAGGCATTGACCAAAAGCCGAAAACTATCATTAAGATTCCTAACGGCCATATAACGAGCCGATAATCCGAAAGATTTAACCACTGTGCGGTACCTAAAACAGTTGCATAATAAAACACAGAAATTTTCACAAAAGCCCCTACTACCCAAATGGCCATGACGATGGACTCCATATGTTCAAAAAATTCGCCAAAACTGATGTAACGAGCTACGTTCATCAGAGGATAAACCTTAGTTTGTGTCGTTGTTCCGAGTACAAAAAGAACGACAAGATTTACCACAACTAACGTGATCATCACAGCAAAGACCGTCAACATTCCGTACTTCATTCCTTTTTTCTTATCCGCTAAAAAAGGAAGGAAAAAAGTCATAAGAAAAAACTCCGTGAACCATCCACCCGGAACAATTGAACCCTTGATTGGAGGCATAATCCCATCCCCTAATATAGGGAATATATTCTTAAATTCAAAATCGGGGAACACCAAAATGATTGCGATAAGCAGTGGAAATATAAAAAGAGGGACAAATAATTGGGCAGCCCTCCCTATTCCTTCTAAACCACCTTGTACGACGAAGGCACAGAGGACTGTCATTGTTCCCATGATCACGATTATTGGTGTATTAATTAGAAAGGAGTCCACTACAAATTCTGCATACTCTTTGATAATGATTCCCGTGATCTGGATATAAAAAAACAAGAATATAAAACCGATGATTTTCCCTGCTAATCGGCCAATGATATGTTCACTGAATTGGATAACTGTTTGTTCCGGATAAAGTTTGTGCAGTTTATAAGCGATATACACCGTCACATACCCCATGAGGGACGCCAAAATAGGGGAAAGCCAAAAATCCGTTTTGGCAAATTTCGCTGTGACGCTTGGAATCCCAAGAATAGCGGTAGCCACGATAGTAGGATACATCATGACTGCCATTTGTAGTGATGAAATTTTGCCTTTCTCCATCATCTTTCTCCTTTCTGTGATAGTATGGACAATCGAAATCACGCAGCCCAAAGATCGATTCACTTTGCATAAACTCTCTAAACGGTTTTATAAGTGCCCCCACCCATATAACGAGCCCCTCCAATATCAAAAAAAATCTAATTCAGCGGGTGTTCGTTCCCTTATTTCGCTTCCTTACAAAAGCAATCACCAACAAAAGCAGAGGAATAATCGTTTGCATCAAAATTCCATGAAAAGGGAAGGCGATGATATCATAACGACTAACTTCCATAGAGCTAGGAAACGACCAAAAGCTGAATTCTACAATTAAAATCCCTATCGGCCATACAACAGGCCGATAGTCGGAAAGATTCAGCCACTGGGCGGTACTTAAAGCAGCCGCATAATAAAACACAGAAATTTTGACAAACGCTCCTACTACCCAAATGGCCATAACGGCGGACTCCAAATGTTCAAAAAATTCGCCAAAGCTGACGTATCGAGATACGTTCATCAGAGGATAAACCTTAGAGGATGTAGTTGACCCAAGTACAAAAAGAACGATTAGGTTTACCACAACTAACGTCATCATCACGGCAAAAACAGTCACCATCCCGTATTTCATTCCTTTTTTCATATCCGCTAAAAAAGGGAGGAGAAAAATAATCAGAAAAAACTCACTGAACCATCCACCCGGTATAATAGCACCCTTTAGTGGAGGCATAATCCCATCCCCCAATATCGGGAATATATTCTTAAAATCAAGATCTGCACTCAGTAGGATGATTAAGATACAGATTGGAAAGATAAAAACAGGTAAAAACAATTCGGCAGCTCTCCCCAACACCTCTATGCCTCCGCGTACGATAAGTGCACAAAGGATTACCATCGATGCCATGATCACGATAATCGGGGTATTGACCATAAAAGAGTCGGCAATAAAATCTCCGTAACCTCTTAGGATTTCCCCCGTGATAGGGATATAAAAAAACAAGTATAAAAAACCGAGAATTTTCCCCGGAATCCGACCAATAATTTGTTCACTGAATTGGATAACCGTTTGTTTCGGATAAAGTTTGTGCAGTTTATAAGCGATATACACCGTCGCGTACCCGATGAGGGCAGCTAAAATGGGGGACAGCCATAAATCATTTAGAGCATATTTTGCTGTGATGCTTGGAGCCCCGAGTATAGCTGTAGCCACAATCGTAGGATACAACATGATCGCCATCTGCAGGGATGAAATTTTACCTTTCTCCATCATCCTCCTCCTTTCCTCTGCATGAGGTAAACGATATCCGCCTCAATCATGTGCCTTTACTTTTCCATAAACTCTCCAAACGGCTTAAAAAAAGTTACAATCCATGCAGTGGGTCCTGACATTTGTTGAATATTGAACATGGACAGAACCAAACCCATGAGGAGCAATGAAAAAAAAGCCATTTTGTCTTTTTTAGGATTTTGTTTCATTTTCGGCCACTCATACAAAATGATTAGAGCTACAATTACGGTTGTACCCAAAAATGTCCCCCATCTCACTTGTCCTTCACCTCTTTCTCAGGCAGCCCCGCCGGTTTGTCTATATAGCCCTGTCTGCGAATATGGGCCACAACATCAATTTCCACTTCAATCTCCTCAAATATCTCATTCCAGTGGTTTTCGATTTTATTAAACTGCTTAGGATATTTCCGATAGAAGTCTCTACCTAACCCTATAATGTCAGCTTTCTTATTCTGAGTACGCAGAAAAGCCATCTCGATACGCTTTTCTATCTCTTTTTGATAAGATCTTTCTGCATCCTTTAGTGCTTTTGGACTTGAAAGAATCATATTCGTTCCATTCTGAATAACAGATCCTTCTGTATTAACCTTCACTAGCAATTTCCATTTCTTATTTTGAATTTGTGGAACCAGCTTGACTTGTGCCGACACAGGATTTAAAGATATCTCCCCTTTCTCACCTTTGGGTTTTAGGGTCACTGTGTAGGATTCTATTTCATCTCTTAACCACAATATCCCTCTTGTTTCTTTTTCCGTCATCGTGCCAGTCATTTTATCTTTATTTAACACGGCTGCTCCGACAATGTAAGGAATCCCCTGTAATTTCTTTTCACCTTTCCCAGGCGGTAAAATGTCAATTAACGGAAGTGCAGCAGCGTGAGATTTACCCGTTAACATTTCATCTAAATTCTGTAATGTGACCCGCATCCCTATATGTAAATCAGTTAGTTCCCTCATCACCTCCCCTGAATAGGTTTCTAGAGGCGGCAATGATTCAAGGATAGGCTTAGCTTTTCCTTTGCTGACATACACATATGCTCTCTCCCTTGGCTGCGGATGGCGCAGCAAGAAATCCAGATGCTCTTGTATTCCTTCCTTTGCTACCTTTTCGCCGAATACAAATACTTTACATTGTCCCCAAAAAATTTTGCGTGGAAGCTTGCTTTGAAGCTTAGACAATGCATCTGAAATATTGGATCCTTTTTCGGATCTCACCAATGTTGTAGGTACTCCACCGCCTCCACCTGGCCCGCCTTGACCGCCTCCGCTGCTTAATGACTTAGGGATAAATACTTGGATGGATAGCTCGATTTGATTATCTTCCTTTTTTTCGATGGCTGCTGCTGTGACAATCGCCAAATCATTGATTTCCACTCGATCCCAACACCCGCTTACTAAAGGGATTGTTCCACAAATGCCCAGAAAAAGCAGGACGCTTTTCCTGAAGTGATGCCTCTTTACCTTCTCTAATATCTTTGATCGCCTCCAACCAGTATTCACTCCGTTTCACTTCCCATTTTGGGTTTTGGCCCCTGTTCTGGAGACTGACGGTATACGTTAGATTTCCCTGTAAAGCTCGGGCGTGTATCCATCATCCACATAGGAGATCTCCATAGTACATCTTTCAGTTCTTTACCTTTTAAAGGTGCAAGTGGTGCTAAATAGGGAACACCGAAGGAGCGCAAGTTGCACAAATGAATGACTATAGCAATAACTCCCATTATTATGCCAAGCAGTCCTAAGGTACCGGCAAGCAGCATTATTGGAAAACGCAGCATCCTTATCGCAATTCCAGCAATATAACGAGGCATCATAAAAGAAGAAATCCCCGTAATCGCAACTACAATCACCATTGGTGCTGAAACCAACCCTGCTTGTACGGAAGCTTGACCAATCACTAGCGCTCCAACAATGCTGACAGCAGAGCCYATCTGCTTTGGCAATCGAACCCCTGCCTCTCTTAGTGCTTCAAACGTAATTTCCATGATCAATGCCTCAATAATAGCAGGGAAAGGGACCGCCTCCCGGGATGCAGCCATGCTTAGCAGCAGTGCAGTTGGGACCGCTTCATGATGGAACGTCAAAATAGCAATATAAAAGGAAGGAAGCAATAGAGATAACACCATAAAAATATAACGTAACCAACGGATGAGAGTTCCTATCATAAAACGTTGATAATAATCCTCTTGTGATTGAATCAAAGAAAAGAAAGATACTGGAGCAATTAAAGTAAAAGGGGTTCCTTCTACAAGAATGACTGCCCGTCCCTCCAGCAAGCACGAACAGGCTACATCCGGCCGTTCTGTTGACAAGATCTGAGGGAAAGGTGAATACGGATTGTCCTCAATCATTTCCTCGATATATCCACTTTCTAAAATACCGTCCATCTCAATTCGTTCCAGCCGAATCGTAATCTCTTCAATCAGTGCTTTATCCACAAGTCCATCAATATATGCAATCGCAACAGTCGTCTGGGTATATTTCCCGATTTTCATCGATTGCATTTTAAGAGCAGGACTTTTAATAATACGTCTCAATTGAGATGTATTTACCTCTAGAGATTCATTAAATCCCTCTCGTGATCCCCTAATTCCTCCCTCAGCAACAGGTTCTTCAATCGCTCGCTTTTCCCATTTAGACAATCCTAAAGAAAATCCATCACTCTCCCCTTCATATAGAAGAAGCGGGTTTCCAATGGAGATAGATTCAATGCAATCCGCTATCATTTTCACTCTTTTCACTTTTGAAACGGGCATTTTATGTACTAGAAAGTCATTTAATGGTTGTGGCACATTTGCTGATTCCTGCATGAGTGGAGAAAGCACATATTCTTCTATCCCCTCGATGTCTGAAAGACCCTCAATGTAAATAAGCATTGCTCTCGTTTTACCGAAAAGTAAGAACGAACGGAACATGACATCTGAACAATTATCATAAATCAAACGAAGCGTTTCTACATTTTGACTAAACTCTCCATTAAGAGGGTCCTCCGGTTTAGAATCCTGGTAATCATTTTGTATATGAGGTTTTTTTTCTTTCGTCTTTCTTAACAATTTACTCACATTACGAATCAAGCTGGTTACCCCCATTTTTTTGCAGGTCGCTCTAACTCCATTTTTCTATGTTTCTTCATCCAGGATATTTTATACAGAAAATCCTGAAACTCACATAACATAATTTTCATATTGAAAAGATTTATCATGATGAAAAATAAAGAGACACTTGGAGGAAATGATTATAAATGCTAAGGAACTAGGGATAAATCAGTTCATAATGGAACGTAGTTTTGAAAATGAGGTGGGGGAATTACAGCCAATACTCAGTTTGAGTAAAAGAGTTATTTTTGACGAGTTTCTTCTATAAATAGCTACTTTTTTAAGTCTCTTTCGTATTCTTTTACCAACCCTTAAAAAAGTCGTATTTAATCCCCTAATTTCTCCATAGCTTTCACTAAAAAGATTACCCCATACCAGGAGCACTCAAAAAAACCGCAAATCCTTTTACTTCAAAGGTTTGCGGTTATTAATACAATACTATCCAGGTAGCGCTTCCTATTATTTTTCAAAAAAGTTCGGGTGGAGTCCAAGAAGAAGATTAGCTATCTATTTCATTCGAAAAAAAACTAATGGCTGTTCTACCTCTCTCTTGTTCTCTTGATTTTAGGTCCTCCGTTAGGAGCTATGATTATCATTCAACTAAAGTATTCTTGAGTTTAACAAATGATGCATTTTTACAGCATCAGTTAAGTTTTCAGGATTAAGTAACTCAGCCGCTTCCGCTTCATTAAACAGGCCTTTTTCAACTGCTACTTCCTTTACTGTTAGATTTTTCTCGTATGCCTCTGAAGCTATATTGTTAGCTACTTGATACCCGAATATAGAAGAAATAACGACGGACAAAGATAACGAATTCTCAGCGTTCTTCAAACAAACCGTTTTATTAGCTTTAATACCGTTTAGACATTTTTCAGTAAACAGCGTAATACAATTTGTCAAAATAGAAAAAGAGTCAAATATATTTTTCAAAATAATCGGTTCCCAGATGTTCAAATCCAGTTCGCCTCGATCTACAGCGAATGTAATCGCTTGATCATTTCCATATACATCAAAACAAACTTGTATCATCATTTCAGGTATACATGGATTGATTTCCCCTGGCATAATGGAAGAACCCGGCTGTACCGCTGGCAAATTGATTTCAGCAAATCCCGACCTAGGCCCTGATGAAAGTAATCTTAAATCGCTGGCCATTTTCGATAACCCACTCGATAATCCTTTTAAGCAAGAAGATATTTTTAAATAAATATCTGCGTTTTGCAGTCCATCGAAAAAATTATCCACTTTGATAACAGCTAAATGTGATACCTCTGGCAAATATTCATATATTTTTTCTGTTTAACCAGGAGCAGCTCCTATACCTGTGCCCACTGCCGTTGCCCCAATTACAATAGACAAGCAATTTTTTTGCAGTTTCTTCATTTCTTCTATTTGTCTCTTGATAAAAGAATGATACCCGCTAAATTGTTGACCTAGAGTAATAGGTACAGCATCTTGGAGACAAGTTCTTGCTATTTTTACAACACCCGAAAATTCTTCTGTTTTATTCGCCAATGAGCATTCGATCTTATTCAAACTGATTAATAAATCGTCTATATAGAAATAGCAAGCCATCTTCATTGCACTAGGAAGTACATCGTTCGTTGATTGAGACATGTTAACATGTTCATTAGGATGTATTTAACATTTAAATAATCAAGTAAAAAAAGACAACAATTATTTTTTATCGTTTCGCAAAATATTTTTCAGCATTGTAATAGCCAATATTCCTGACCATTTGCTCACGTAGCTCTTTATCATTAGGCATTAATCCTTGTTCAGTCCAATCGCCTAGGATGTTGCAAAGAATCCTACGGAAATAATCATGGCGAGCATACGAAAGGAAGCTTCGGGAATCTGTCAGCATACCAACAAAGTGGCTCAGAAGTCCGACATTCGCAAGTTCCTTCATTTGTTTTTCCATTCCATCAATATGGTCATTAAACCACCAGCCTGAACCAAATTGAACTTTTCCCGGGATCCCTTCTTCAAAGAAATTTCCGATCATTCCCGCAAGAATCGCATTATCTTTTGGATTTAAATTGAATAATACAGTTCTGGGTAAGGATCCATCTTGATCTAGCGCATCAAGAAAACTAGATAATCCTTCTGCTAAATTGGTCTCTCCAATAGAATCGAATCCAATATCTGTACCAATTAGTTCCTTCATCTTAGTGTTGTTATTACGCATAGCTCCCATATGCAGCTGCATAACCCACTGCTTTTCTGCATACATTTTCCCCAATTCCTTCAATAAGAATGATCGGTAAGCAGTCAATTCTTCAGTTGATAGCTGTTCGTCATTCATCCGTTTCTTGAAGATGATATCCGCTTCTTCTAAAGTGGTGTCTACATATACCATTTTCTGAATATCATGATCCGAACCCCTACCACCGTTTTCATGAAAGTAATTGACACGTTGTTTAAGGGCATTTATTAGGCTTTCAATTGAATTCACGTTAATTTTTGATACTTTTTCTAATTTTTGAAGCCAGCTTTTAAAATCAGGACGCTCGACAAATAAGGCTCCATCGGGACGGAAAGTCGGAGCAATGGTTATTTGAAAGGATTCGTCCTGCTTCAGTAACTGATGGAATTCGAGCTCAGAAATAGGATCATCCGTCGTTCCAATAAATTTAACGTTTGATTTTTCAATAAATGATCTTGGTTTGAATTCGTGCCTGGAAAGCTTTTCGTTGCACTCATCGTAAATTTCTTGCGCAGTTTCAGGGCTCAGGATTTTTTCAATACCAAAAAACATTTTCAGCTCCATGTGTGCCCAATGATATAGAGGGTTTCCAATTAAGTGAGGCATCGTTTCCGCCCATGCAGCAAACTTATCCCAATCCTCTGCATCACCTGTTATATATCGCTCGCCAATTCCGTGCATACGCATGGCTCTCCATTTATAATGGTCGCCTCCAAGCCACAATTGTGTAATATTTTCATAGGGTTTGTTTTCCCATACCTCTTGTGGGGATAAGTGGCAATGAAAATCAAAAATCGGCAGGTTTCCACCAACATTTTCGTATAATTCGATTGCTGTGTTCGTGTTTAACAAAAAATGATCATCCAAAAAGACTTTCATAAATTTCCCTCCTGATAAAAGTTTATATGGGTACCAGCATCGGTTCTACTGTAAGCCCTTTCATTTTTAATAAGCTCATCTAATTAATTCGTTTACTAAACTAATTAATTATATAAATAATTTATCATTTTTTAACTTTTCCGTCAATTAACTCTATCTGAATACACTATAATCTAATAGTATTTGACATACGAGAAACTGTTATAATAAAAATATATCTAAAAGTTGTTGCCAAAATGGGAGGATATTAATGATTACCGGTGATGCAGCATATATCAAAAAAATTAATCGTGGGTTAATTATTAAAGAAATAATAAAAGAAGGCATGATTTCAAGGGCAGATTTGTCCAAAGCTACGGATTTAACAAGAGCAACTATCTCAGCGCAGGTTGCAGATTTATTGGACGAAGATCTAATAGTAGAAACACAACTAGAGCATAACAGTGTCGGTAGGAAGCCTATCATGCTCTCCTTAAACGGCCAAGCAGGATATGCTCTCGGGATTGACATTGATTACGGACGGATTTCCTTCACTCTAAGCAATCTTCTCGGCTGTAGTGTCACCTCCTCTATCAAAGAAATAAATACTACAGACTACTCGGAGATTCTCAAACTGCTGAATAAAACGATCAAAAAGTACAAAGCCAAATACGCTGACAGTCGCTATGGAATTGTTGGTATAGTCATTGCTATCCATGGTCTGGTAGGAAAAGACGAACTCATTCACTTTGTACCACGATTTAAATGGAAAGATATCAATTTAAAAAACGACATAGAAAAGGAATTTGAAATTGATGTTCATCTTGAAAACAATGCTAATCTAAGTGCTTTTGCTGAGCGTATTTTTGTGCATCATGAAGCAGATAACCTTTTAAGCGCAACCTTTCATTCTGGAATAGGCCTTGGAATGATGATGAAGAATGAGTTTTTTCGGGGACATGATGGATTTGCAGGAGAAATTGGCCATATGATTGTTGTTCCGGACGGAAAGCAGTGTAGTTGTGGTAATAAAGGCTGCTGGGAGAAATACGCTTCAGAATCGAGTATTTTTGAATTTCTATCAGAAGAAAAACAAATCCCAAATTTGACATATGAGAATATTCAACGCTGGATTGATGAAGGTGATGAAGCGGTATATAAGATTATGGAACGATTTATTTACTACTTATCCATTGGCCTAAACAATATGATTAACATGTATAATCCGGACGTACTGGTATTAGACAGTGAATTGCTTCGTATATATCCTGATTCCATTAACAAAATCAGGAATAATCTGACCTCCTCCATTAGTCATTACCGAGAACTTACTCTATCGGCAATTGGAAAAAAATCATGTGTAATGGGGGCATGTGCCCTTGCAATCAAAAATTTCCTTGATGTTCCTATTCTGAATCTTTCTTATGAAAATAGCTATCCCAAAAAATAACGAAAAACTCCCCTTTCTGTGTTTCAGGGGAGTTTTTTCACTAATCCTTAATATTTCTTCTCTCAGCCAAGTCTTCAACAAGTTGAATGGTCCTTTTCTTATTTAATGGATAAAGGAAGGCCAAAATTAAGAAAACAACTATATAGATGACTGCGGGTACTAAGGTTGCCAGTGCATGAATTCCATCAAGCGCTTGTTGTGTTTGTGCTTCTCGTGTTGCATCGTATCCAACCATTGCAATCGCAAAACCGCCGATTCCTCCTGCAATTGCTTGTCCTACTTTACGAGCAAATGAATAGATTGAATACACAGTTCCATCTTCACGAAGGCCAGTTAAATATTCGTGATAATCTATTACATCTGTTACAAATGCCCACACCACAATATTAAAGAATCCGAATCCAAACATCCCTATCGCTGAAATGATGATGAATTGTATCGCAGATAGGTTTGGCATGAAGTACAGTAGCCCATATACTCCCCCCGCAAGCAGCATCCCTATTGACGCCGTTTCTTTTTTACCAAATTTAGCAACGCATGGTTTTGCTATTGGCATAGCAACGAAAACTGCGGCAGTTTGTACAAATCCTATTAAACTTAGGGCTGATGCATTGCTGAAATAATCTTTAAACAAATACACATTAATTGCTCCTATCAGCATCGTACACATCATGAAAATTAAGGATGCTGCAAGGATAGACAATAAAGGCTTGTTTTTGACAATTCCTTTTACAGACTTCCTTTATTGCATCCTATTAAACTAACGCACCTGTAGTTCTATAAGAAATCAGATAATTATTAGACAATAAATTTAGTAAACCACGCAATATATCCTGCCCCTGGAATAAAAAATACTTGAGCTAGTAAAGTTCCTAATAAACGAGAAGTAACCATCATAAGAGATACACCCTTGAGATTAAGGTAACTTCCCTTTTGATTTATTACGTCATCCGCAAGAATAGATTCTTTGGTATTGTCTTTTTTCGAAGTTACAGAAATTTATTTTCATGGTAGTTCAAGAAGGATTAAACCAATTTATACATAAGAATGTCATCTACATATAAGTCCTCGCTAAACTTTACTTCTTTAATTTTACGTCCTTCCTCTACAAATCCCACACTTTTGTATAAGGCTATTGCCCTCTGATTTGTTGATAAAACTCCTAAACTTACTTTCTCAATTAAAGGGTTTTGTTCTGCCCAGTTTAAAAGTTCTTTAATAAGAAGTTTACCAATACCCATATCTCGATAATCTTTCTTTATCATAGTCGTAAAATAACCAGTATGAGCAAGCCTTTTGGTATTTTTTGACCGAAATACAATCAAACCAATAACTTTTCCTTTAATTTCAGCCACAATTATTGTTTCTCTTTCATTTTCTAAAATTTTCTGTATCCAACTTCTTTGTTGCTCCGTTGTCTCTTCAAATTCTTCTAAAACGGAAATCATAAATTCGTTTTCTGAAACAACTTCCCTTTGAATTTCTAACAAGGCTTCTGCATCATCTAAATTTCCTGTTCTTAGGGAAACTTGGAAATCATTTTTTGTCATCATTATTAGCCCCTTTACCTTACATATTTCAATAATAATTCCACAAATATGGTAGATACCCTCTTTCACTAACCTGCCCCTTTARTTCWATAAGAAACTTCTATGGCGGCGATTCTCGCCACCACCATCTAGCACGAAAACCTGCTCTTTACCCAAAATAAAGTCTAACCCATTAAACCCTTGACAATAATGGATGATAACAATACAACCAGGCTGAACTTTTTTTGGTG
>NZ_JBFUIB010000046.1:0-20779 GCF_056402095.1 Peribacillus sp. P4_C12 | reverse complement strand
CTTTAAACTTAAGCCCCCGTTCATTAAATCAGAGGTCATATTCAAGTCTATCGTTTAATAGTCATCTATCTCATCACTTTGAAGAACTGGACATTTGAAATAAAACCTTAATAGGGTCCTAGTGAACCCCCTGGTATTTTAGGAACCATCCATATCTAATCTTAGTTCTATGTTTTCTTAACTTGGAAGCATTTCAATTACAACATGTATATTTTAGAAATTTGGAACAAATATTATTACAGTTGCAAATCCAAAGGAGGTGGCTAAAATGAACGCACAACGAGCAGAAGAAATTGCTTCTTCGCCAATTATGGCTAATGTGACCTATAATGGGGAAAGTATCTACATTGAGCACGTGGATGAACAGAATGGAATAGCTACAATCCATTCCCTTGATGAACCAAATAATAAACAAAGTGTTTCTGTAACCATCTTAGAAGAACAGTAATTTGTCGTGTATTTCCTCGATACAATAAGAAACCTTCACCTTCGGGTGGCGGTTTCATTTTAGATTAAGTTCAGTTGCCATCTTCTTCTTTAACAATCTATCTCCTTGATTAGAGCCTTTTCAATAAACTGCCAAATATGTAGTCATCCTCTTGAACTCCGATACCAAGATAAGGCTTTTCGTTCAATTTCCAATAATACCTTTTCTTTTCCTTTAATGTACGAATCCATATCGTAAGGAAATATATATGACAATTCCTCTTTAAGATCACCATATTTTTCTGCAGCAGAAGGATTTTCTCGTAAGTAATTTCGAAAAGCAAGATGACGTTCAATTCCGGGATTGCCTAATTGATAAATATGAACGTGATGAGTTCGGTTATCTCCTCCTTTTTGAAAGAACCTACGTCCAGATAATCCGTTTTCTCCTTTCGGCTCATAACCAATCCCTAACATATTCTTGTTAAACTCATCTATTAGATGGATTTTTCTTACCACAGGCATTATGTCAATAACAGGCTTTGCCTTTATTCCGTAAACAGAAGTACTTCCTATATGATAAATTTCAATGATTTCAGGCCCGAAAATCTTATGTATTACATTAGCCTCTTCCTTAAACATAGAAGGCCATTGGTTATTATATTCAGTTACTTCAACTTTTCTTATTTTTAATCCCTCCTCATATATTTCCCATCGTTTATTTTACAATATATTAGCTCTGCTGATCTTATCTATGCTTCGTACAGATACCGTCTATATTGAAGACCAACAAAGATCTAAAGGGTTTTGGGCAGAAAAAGTGGATTTTGAAGTTATCGCAGACCATCCAATGGGTCCAAAAGAGAAAGCTTATGTAGTTCCGATTTTTCAATAAGCTTAGCTTCTAGCATTAACATAAAAAAACCTCCTATCATTTTCTTAATAGGAGATTTTATAAGGTAAGTCTATAATACTCATTAATCTAGACTTTTTTGCTATAAGAATATACCTTCAGAATCCTTCGTTCTTCTTAACGAATAGTGTTCTTGAAATAGGATTATTAAATCATGTACTATCTGCACTCTTTCAGACGGTCAAAATTTGTTATGCCCCTATAATTTACGAAAACTAATAGAAAACTAGTGTAGGTATATTCATATAGCCTCATAATTTTCTGATTCTTTCCCCCGACTTAATGATAATATTCATATTCCATGAATCGCCACTTTCAATATGACTTTCCATCTGTGATACATCAATATCTGTATCGATTTTCACCCTTTTACGCTCTTTTCCTCTTAACCTTACCTCATATGGAGAATCGGTATTCATAAGTGAAATCATTTTTACATCATCTTCGTACTCGTCAAAAAATTCAATAGTGAATTGTGCATCATCCTTGCTGTAGTTTTCAAAAGGAAGTACACATTCCCCATGCAATGTTGTCTCATTGGTCATTTCAAAACTACAACTACTTATATCACGTTCATAGGAAATGGCGTAAATGCCAGTTGCAAAATATTTTTGAAACGAACTGGCTAAGAAAGGAGGAGTAAACATTGCAACCATAATAGCCAGCACTACAAATCTACCATGATATTTTTCCAATGATTTCACAAGAAAAAATAGGCTCATAATTAAAAAAATTAATGATGTAATTCCTATATACTGTAATCCATTTACTGATTCAACAGGTATATTTAAAACCAAAGCAACTGTTTCACCATAAGGACTTTCATGTGGGAAAGGGAAATTTAATGCCATAGACACAAATAAAAAAATGAGAGCAAAATATATAAATTTTTTATCTTTTATCAATATGAACCACACCTATTCATTTACTATTATTCAGAACACTTCTTACAACAGGTTTTATTATCTTATTTATCTTGTCACAACACAGGATAAAATCCCTATCTACCCTGCCCCTTAGTTCAATAAAAACCCCTGTATAGAAACAAAGAAAGCATATAAAGAGACAATAATGCTCATATACCCCCAAAATCTTTTTCTATCTTTTTGAAGTTCGGCTAATCCTATCACCAACATTAACGCTCCTAAGAAAAAAATCATATATGAAGATAGCTCGAAATTGTCAGTGATTAAACCATATCCTGATAAAATAAGAACTATTATCGAAAAAACGATTCTTAATATTTTTAACAAGGTACCCCACCTTCCTTCCACATTAATCCATTATATTAGAATAAAAAAGCTATCTTTTATAAAAAAAGGCCTAAGCTACTTCAATAACTAATGAGAAAATTCCACCGACCTAATCCCCATTATAATCCCCCCACCAATTCCAATCACTATGCCAAAAAGTGTCCATTGGGATATATAAATTCCTAATAGAAACAACGATAACCCTACTAGCCCCATTAACAAACCAATTTCATAGGAGCCCCTTTCAAAATCTTCTAATAGATATTTACGGATATAATTGGATAAAGTTCCAATTATATTAATTTCTTATTAACCTTTTAGCTTAATAAAGGACTGTTATTCAACTAATGCTACCCATTTAGTTGAATAGAAAAAGGCTTTACTCCTCATTGAAATAAAGCCCCCATTATAAAATAAGACTGCTAATAAATTTCAAGGTGTAAAAACATTCCAGTTATGTTACGATACAACAGATGGGTAATTTTAACATTTTCAACACCCGTAAAATGAGAACATTAAAGGAAGTGATATATTATGAGAAAAAGAAAGGGAATTATATTTATGACTTTGCTTTCAGCGGCCCTTTTTTGTGTTTTACTGATTACAATCTCACTATCCCCGCTTGCAGATATAGGACCGAATGCTAATCAATTCGGGTCTTCAGGAATGTGGATATCAATAGGAATGGTACTTGTTTTTTATCTAGTGCCCTTAATAATATATTGGATGGGTTTAGATGTAATTAGATTCGTTTTAGCCTTGTTTTGTTGCGGCGGTCTACTGATAAATTCTTCAATAATTGTAGCCGTTCTAGTAATAGCAAAATTTAAAGACATTAGCGCTATATATATTGCTAGTATCACAGGTCTTTGTCTTGCTGCAATAATTGTAAATATTTTATGGTTCTTCATAGCTTTTCGTTCACCTTCAGCTAAGAATAATCCAAATCAAACCGTATTACCTTAAAAGCAAAAAGCCTACAATAAATGCTCTTCATAATGGAGAGCTTTTTATATGCTTATATTTATTCTTAATTATCCTGCTCCGTTAACTGCATAAGAAACTCCTATGGCGGGAAATCAATTATTCAAGTTCAGCGGGTATTAATTTAATTTTTTTCCCTTGTTACTATAAATATTGATCTCATATTGATCGTTTTTAATTATTTTCTTTACTTTCTCTGAGTTAAGATAATCTTGAACTGTTTCTTCAATGGCTTCAAAATCAAGGCCTTTACCAATAAACTAAACGCATCTTTATCGCCCCTCCTAATTTTATTGACTAATTCTTGATCATTCTTCAAATGTGGGACCTCCCTTTTTTCGCTGTACATATGTATAACGCTAGGAACGATTATTCGGTTTCACTTTTTCAAATAAAGATGGGTTTTTGATATTTTATTTATTACAATATTTGTACGTTTTTGTAGAAATTTGTACTGAAAAAGCAATAAAAAAAGGCGACCCCTTTTATTAAAGAAGCGCCTATTATCAGTTCATCCCACTTATAGCTCGTACTTAATAACCTTACTCCCTTATTGAAGTAACACACACACTAGTGCAAACCGTGAAAATGCAAGCTGTAGAAAGTTCATAATGGATCTTTGATCGACTTAATCACTCTAAGAGACTAGTTCCATTTGCCGGAATCGATCCAAGTGTCTTTGAATCTGGTACATTCAAAGGGACTTTAATTCGGATTATCAAAAAAAGGTTCTAGTAGGCTATGACACACCTTGTACATGGCCGTTAAATGTGCCATTCGTGATTGTCGCAAGAAGAAAATGAGATGAAATCATCCCTCGGAACAAGAGATTACGAGAGTGTTACGATAAGAAGCGTGAAGAAGRAAAGCCCTTTAAAGTAGCTGTGATAGCATAAATAACTCAGGAATACACTTTTCCACAGTTTCTTCCTGTAAAGTCTTTTTTCGCAACCGCTCCAGCAGCCGTAAATCATGATTGACGATCTTCAAAAGCGCGCTAAATCAGGACTATTTTCCATCAGACTTGCCTTTTTCAGACTTGCCTTCATTTGACTTGCTTTCATTTGACTTGCCTTTTTCAGACTTGCTTTCATTTGACTTGCCATTAGCCTTTTTCCCTTTCGGCATACATACCCCTCCTTTATATAAGAATAAAATATAATATGCAAAATAGCTCTAACATGTACGTTAGTTAACAAAATCGAGCTAAAAAAATTATATTATTATATCTTTTATAAATCGATTTTTCCGAGAAGTTTCAATTTCACGCGACCAACATTGTGAATAGAAGTCAGCTATGGGAGATTTTGAAACAATCCGACGATGATTTCCTTTATGAATTGATCAAAAAAATCAATACTAGACCACTATATTAATTCCCTGATGAAGCCTCGTAGCATATTAATATTGATAAATACCTACGCTGTCTCGTTGGAACAGTTTGTACTATAAAGAATGACGGATTTACTCACATCTTTGCCCTGTATCATCAATAGTGAGTTTGTTCGAAATTATTCCTCGGGACTATGACGCTTGGTACAGAAATTCAACAAGTGGGAATCATGGAGTACACTTACGTCCCTATATTTAAAAAAGCGCCTGGGAAATTTAGATTAAAATAGTACATTAATACTAGACTTTACACTTGAAAAGCAATCAATAATTTCAGAAAGGAGCTACTGCTGTGGCACCAATATGTATTAAAAATACTGGAAAGTATGGTAGAGGGGTATATTCTACACGTGATATTAAAAAGGGAGAACTCATTGAGGTATCACCTGTTTTAATATCACCTGAAAAAGAATGGGAATATCTAGAGAAGACTATACTCTTTAATTACTGCTTCTTTTGGGGGGATCATAACGACATAGCCATTGCACTAGGATATGGAGCACTATTTAATCATTCATACACTCCGAATGCGACGTTTGATAATAATGAAGATAATTTATCAATAGACTTTTATGCAATAACTAATATTAAGGCGGATGAGGAAATCACTATAAATTATAATGGTGATCCTGAAGATAAATCTCCGGTATGGTTTAATGTGATTGAGTGAACTACTCGCTACCTCAAGAACCGTCGGAAAGGTATACTTTTACGACCGAGGGATTGATAGCTATTTTGAACAATGTTTCTATATGTCAGGTTGTGACGGTGGTTTTGGATTTAGTGGAGGTTAATAAGGTAAAGAACATAACAAAATAGAAATCAAAATTATTGATAAAGCCCATTACCAACACGAACAATATTGCTAGGCTCATTAAGATTTTTATTATAATAAATGATTTTGTACTTTTCTTTGCCCTTTTTTCAAAAAATACCCCCAATCTAAAACACCATCCTCATTCATTACATTCCTTTTTCTTCAAGCATAATTTAATACGAAATGAATTTGGTATAAATTCTCAATGTTCTTGTTTTATTAAAGCCCTTTGTCTGAATAAGAAAAACCGAAATCAAAGATCGATTTCGGTTCATTCTATTTATAAATGGAAAAATCTTAGTTTGAAATATCCTTCTTTTGAAAGAAGAAAAAGGTTAATGCTAAGAAGATAAGATAATAGATTGCTAGTACACTTATAGAAAATCCAAGAGTTGCTCCCTCAAACATTGAGAACGATTCAGAAATGTAACCTCTTAAATTGAGATGAGGGAATAAGACGAACTTTAACCACTCGTTTTTTTCAATAAGTGACTGTATAACTAAATTTAAAGGAGTTGAAGCAAATAAAATAGATATTGAAACGCCTACTGCAAGTGCTTGGCTTTTAAATAATGTGCTTAACATAAAAGCAATGGTTGTGATAACTAAAAATCCTGGTATCCAATAAACCATCATATCTACAAAATAATCGCCTACTATTACAGGACTAAAGCCAAAAGATGCAGGATCTAGAATTTTATCTGAATACGACCCACTTCCAAAGAATAAAATTCCTACTATATAACTGAATATAAATAGACTCACAAGTAATAACGCTGCAAATAATAGTGATGTTATATATTTAGAAAGGAGAATTTTCCAACGTTTATAAGGCCTGATTAACAATTGCTTAATGGTGCCATCTGAAAATTCAGATGAAACTAAGGAGCTGCAAACAATCACAACAAATAGAGTAACAAATGATGTTAATGATGTAGTCCAGTTTGCCATATACGTCCAGTTCGTACGCAAGTCAGGGTTTATATTAGCGTCTAAAAGTTGTTTATTTAAATCGATTTCTTCCATTATCACGGACTTTTCATCTTCACTAATTTTAGAAGTTTTTAATTCATTCTGCTGTTCTTGTATTTCTGCTTGTAACTCTTGCTTCCAATCTTTACTTGATTCGACTGGATTTAGTTTATAATCAATCAACGCTGTTCCTACAGCTGCCAATAAAAGAAAAACGATAAACAAATATGTAGATCCTTTTGAAAAGATTTTCATCCATTCATTTCTTATCAAGGACATCATACAGACTCCCTCATTTCCTGCTCAGTTATTTCAAAGAATTTATCTTCTAGTGATTTTCTAGTAATGCCTATTTCATAAACATCTAATTGATTACCATTAAAACTTCTGTTTATACTAGCCGTTTGTTCACGTGTGGCTGATACAGAAATTGAATTCGCCTCATATTTAAGAATAGGTATATTACCAAACTGTTCTTGAAGGATTTTTTTAGCTAGCTCTCCATCACTGACAGTAAAAAGAACTTCACTAATTGCTTCAGTTTTTTCATCTACAATATGTTCTTTCGTATGTATGAGTTTTCCCTTTTCAATAACGGCAAAGCTATCACACATTAATTGCATTTCTGATAGTAAATGCGATGAAATTAAAATACCCACGCCCTCACTTGCCAGTACCTTCAAATAATCACGAAACTCGCGAATCCCTTGTGGATCTAAGCCATTAGTTGGTTCATCAAAAATCAGTAAAGACGGTTTATGCAAAATTGCTTGTGCTACACCAAGGCGCTGACGCATTCCTAATGAATATGTTTTAACCTTTTTATCTATGGCATGATCTAATTTAACAAGCTTTATTACTTCTTCAATTCGCTCATTAGATATTTTATTAGGTGACATACGAGCATAGTGAAGGATATTTTTTCTGCCTGTCATGTATTTATAGAATTCTGGATTTTCAACAATGGCACCTAATTGATTCATGGCACCTTCAAAATCTTTATCGAGGTCATATCCATTAATCATGACTGTACCGCCCGTACGATTAATAAGACCCGTAATCATACGAATAATAGTGGTTTTACCAGCTCCATTGGGACCAAGCAAACCAAATATTTCCTTACTTTTTATTTCAAAGCTAACATTATCTACAATGGTGGCTTTTCCAATTTTTTTAGTTAAGGATTGGACCTTAAGAACAGTTTCAGACATATAATACCTTCCTTTTTGTATATTTACCAAAATCACACAAATGTAATATTACCATATTATGCATATTATTGCTATGCTGATATTTTTCCATATTGGCTATAACATAGTCTCTTAGGTGAATGAACATAGAAAAAAGTAAATCTAGTGAAGATAATCTATTATAAAAGTATTATCTTATTCAAATGTTTCTATTTATTTGCCTTAGAGGTACATGGGATATATTAAATGAATATTCAAAGCCCGAAATGTTGCTTAATATGGAAGTTATTAATCGACTTCCAGATATTCCAGATGAATTGATTGGAATAATGAAACAAGGATAGAATTAAAAATGCAGGAGCAGCAATGGTTTGAACATCAATTTTTAATAGCAAGAAAAGAATAATTCATAAAAAAAAGCCCATATAGGGCTTTTTTTAAAAAACTGCATTTACCTGACGCTGCCCCAGATAGTAGTTATTAGAGAAAGGGATATCTATTTGCTCGTTTTACTTAACCAATTTTCAACCTTTTTCTGTAGTTGTTCACCTAAATCAGCACCATCTTCTGTATCTTTGAAAATTTCAATTGAAAACCTCCTGATATCCTAATAACAATTTCCTAATATTAACAAATTTATTATAACATTTTTTTCATATATTATTTTAAATGTTCATTTTTTAATATAGGTTAATTGGTTTTGCGTAACCAATTGATTGTGCGGAGATACTTCTAAATACGATAGAATAGTTGTCTCTAACGAAAAATTAAGAGGAAGAACCCTATGTAAGTTCTTCCTCTCAAAACTAAATTATCATTTTAATGGTAGTTCAATTATTTGATTGCTAAATGAAGTTATTGTATATCCTTCAATTTCTATACCAACTGGAACAAAATGCTCCTTTTTATCATCCCTTGACAATTCAATATGATGCTCAGTAGAGAAGAATCTAGGCTGTTCAAGGTCATTTAAACGGTAAAACTTTTTCATAATCCYATTCAATCAGTAGAGTCTAGTAGTATCTTCGACTTTCATTTGAATTTCCCCGTTCTTATTAATAGATTCTAAAGTGATTTTTCCCTCACCTGAATATCCTTTTTCAAAATACCCGATTACATATTCTGTATGTTGTTTTCCTTTACTATCTTTATATTGTAGTTTCATCGAATTCTCTCCAAAGTCTTYAGTTGGCGTTACATGTAACTTAGTTTCTTCGCCTGGCTGGATTGAGGGAATTTTAATATCAGAGTTTATATGTTTATAGGTCAAATATAAACCTGTAATTTCTTTATTCGTTTGATTTTTTACCGTGAATTCAAATCCTTTTTGCCTTAATAATAGAAAATAACTTCCCAATCCAATAATCCCCAATACCAATATTACGCCTATAACTTTTTTCATTTAGCCAACCACAACTCCTAAGATTTTGTCGCATTTGATACGACTCTGAATGTTAATTCGTCCTTCAGAAAGATAATTCGTCCGTTGTGCAAAATAATTCGTCCTTCAGGAAGATAATTCGTCCGTGTGTCAAACTAATCCGTCCTTCAGGAAGATAATCCGTCTTAAAATAAGAATTATCGAAAATATCTTCCCACCCATTTAATTCAATATTTCAACAAAAATCTTTGAACACTGTAAGTTTAAAGATTTCCCGCATATTCATATCTAGAATTTAGTTGATTCAAGCCTCAAAATATATTCTTCAACCTCTTCGCCTCGTGCATTTGAATATCCTTTGTCCTCATCGGTAATTRCAAACCCGCATTTTTTCAATACTCGAATAGATGCGATATTATCCTTAGCCGCTCGGGCATAAAGAGACCGAACATTTATTTCATGGAGGAATTTACTCAGTGCATCAGTGGCAATCCCCTTGCCCCAATATTGCTTACCAATCCAGTAACAGACTTCTGGATTGCCAAACTGTTCAAAGTTTAGAATGTTGCCCACCACACACCCGTTATAAAGTATGGTCTTTTTCAAGATATTCTGGTTCGCTAAAATATTCGTCCAGTGTTTCAAAAAAGCCTTTCTGTCAGTAGGATCTTTAGATGTGAAAGCAGCCATATTGTTTGCAGTAGAATCTAATTGATGCTCGAAAAAGATGGATAGATCACTCTCTCTGACATCTTGCAGTTGGACTTCTTCGTCATTTTTTAGGAATCCCATAAAATTCACACTCACTCCCTGACAGATTTAGTGTCTATCTTTTACATTAGCATTAGGAAAAGGTTTCTCAGCAATCAACCTCATTGAAATAAATCAGACCCCATAGTCAATTAGAACTATTTCTTTTCGGTAATTGCTCATTCAATATTGTTCGTACTTCATCTACTCCCCCTATTTCAGTAAAGAGTATACGTTCGTATCAAATGGAACATCATTTTGATACATATAATTCTTTAAAACCCCTTCCTTCTCAAAGCCCAATTTTATTAATAACTCATTAGATGCTTTGTTTTCTACAAACACAATAGCTCCAATACGCTTTAGATTAAGTTCTTTAAAACCATATGATATGACTTCTAAAACAGCCTCAGTGGCAAGCCCTTTACCCCAATTCTCTGGAAAAAGTGCATAACCTATTTCAGCCCTCTTATGTTCAGAAGACCAATCGTGAAATCCAATTGTTCCGATAATGCCTTCCTTTTCTTTACTTTCAATTCCCCATTTAATGCCGCGTTTTTCATTGTAGTTATTAGCAAAATTCACAACAATATTTTTCACCTGATCTAAACTGGTTAACGGTTTTTGTCCATAATAACGCAATACATCTGGATTTGAAAAACAGTTTAATATATCCTGTGCATCATCTACAGTAAGTTCTCTCAAGATAAGCCGTTCTGTTTCTAATTTAGGAAACATTCTCCCACCCCTTTTTTCATAGTCTTTCACGTTAATCAAACAACAAGCTAGGTAGATCTAATTTTTCAACTGGTTATTTACTATCTTTTCTAAAAGGGCCTTAATTTCTTCATTCTGTTTTGTATGTTTGTGTAAGTCCTTTGCGATTAAAGGTAAGTAGTAAAGGAGAAAAACAGTAATTGCTATAAAAAATATTATGGATAAAAATTACATAAGTTCACTCCTAATGGTCATTTACAACAATGAAAAAATAACATTAATACGATCAAACTGCCTCGTTGAATAAAAAAGAACTGTCATATAGACAGACCTGATCCACTACTTGACTAGCAGTTAGACAAGTTTGTCGTTATCTTTTTTTCCTAATATAAATGTAAAGTAAGTTAGTATAAGTGTTAGTATTCCAGTGCCAAATAAGACACTTCCAATTATTATAAAATTATTTTTATGAGTCTCAACCACCATATTGTATTGGTCAGTATCATAGATTCCATCTTCCTGATTATCAAGCCAAGAATCCCCTAGTGAAATGCCAAAATTAATACTTGAAAACATCAGTGCTAGCCCTGTTATTGCTAGTAAAGATGAAATAATCAATAAGTTATTACTATGTTTAGTTAACATGTATATTTCCTCATCTCTAAATCTATTTCCATAATAAATAAATGTTACCATATTTTTCTTCACAATTGGGAGTTAATACATGACAGGACCTTAATAAATCAAAGGGTTTGTTTTCCTATGAATTGATGGATTCCACCATTAATACTTATCGGTTGTAGCGCCAAGGATAGAGGCGCGGATAAAATCAAGGTTTTGGAAACGTTTGAGTTCCTTCGGTGTACCTGTCACGACCGCTCCATTTAATCAACCTCAATCAAAACCAGCACTTGATGTCATTCTGCATGGAGGAGCCACTGGTAAAATCGATTTCTTCTACTTTTTTTGATTCATTGATTATACGGAGAGCTAGAATTAAAGGGATTAAGAGTTTATTATATTTAGTATTATTTTCCTAAGTGGTTGTGTAAATTAAGAAAAAATCTTTCTTTTAAGTACGAATGTCCGATAACTGCGTATATGCCACCTCTTCTTCTTCTTCAAAAATGAACTACGCTATTACAACTAAGGATATTGGCATCATATATCCTCCCTATTCGTTTCTCTGTTTGTTACATGTATTAACAATTCTTTAGTGCCTTCGAGGTGTTTTTCCTTAACTGCGCCTGAAAAAGTGATAGTTTAGCGAATTGTTTAAGGCAAGAAACAACGAGGAGGACAAACATGAAAAAAATATTATTTACGATCATAACGGCTTCTATATTCATTATGGGAATTTGTATGCCAACTAGAGGTGAAGCTGCCGTTGGAGATCGCACACTTTCGTATGGAACGAGTCATAGTGATGTAAAGGAACTACAGGAATTATTAATGACAAAAGGGGTCTTCCCCTATCATGAAGCAACAGGCTACTTCGGTCCGATTACAAAAGAGTCTGTTAAGAAGTTCCAGGAAAAATCAAGACTAAAAGTTGATGGAATAGCAGGTTCACAAACGAACCAGAAAATAAAAGTCCTGCGCAGTGGGGATATCGGTAAGCCTGTAGCTGAACTACAAAGGCTATTGAAGGTATGGGGTGTTTACACTTCAACGGTCGATGGCATATATGGCAATGGTACAAAGCAGGCCGTTTCAAATTTTCAAAAGCAAAAGAGTTTATCGGTTGATGGAATTGCAGGGGCAAGGACTTTAGGCAAATTAGAGGAGAAAGCCAATTTAATAAGCCAAAATGTTAAGGAGCTGACCGTTGCAAGCACAGCTTATACGGCAAGCTGTTCTGGATGCTCCGGCACCACGAGAATGGGCGTCGATTTAAAAAAGTATGATGATGCAAAAGTGATAGCAGTCGACCCAAATGTGATCCCTTTAGGTTCTACCGTAGAGGTTGAAGGTTATGGACAGGCCCTCGCTGTAGATACTGGCGGAGCGATCAAAGGCAATAGAATCGATGTTTTCATTCCAAAAGAAGCGGATGCTTTAACGTGGGGAAGAAAAGAAGTGAAAGTAAAAATAATAGAGTGATTGAATACGGCTCCAGCGTTTCAATCTGAATCTGCTAAATAAATAGAGAGAAAGAGCATGTATTGAAAACTTAAAATACATAAACAATTATTAGAAATAAAACATTAAAAAGAGCATCAAGTGTTGATGCTCTTTAATTTCTTATACTACATATAATATCTCTAGGAAACTTCAGATTAACCTATTTCTAATTCCATTTAAATATTCGTTAATCCTTCAAGAATGTACCTTGCCGATACTCTAGGTAAGCTTGATCAATTTCCTCTTCTGTATTCATGACAAATGGTCCACGGGCAACAACTGGTTCCATCAAAGGTTCTCCCGCATATAAAACAATACGCAATGGTTCAATTGCTGTTATATCCACTTCACTTTCCTCTGATTCTTTCCCTGCACCCAGCCACAACACTTGACCCTTTGAAGCTTTCATTTCGTTTTTACCGAATAATCCACTTCCTTCTATTAGATAGATCATTCCGTTGTAGCTACCCGGCAAATTCTGTGTGACCGAAGCTCCAGGCTCTAGAAGCATTTCCACCATCGTAACAGGAACATGGTTTTTCGTCGCAGAGATAACATCCTTTGATGAACCAGAAAAGACGCGGATGATAGCTCCTTCTTCTTTTCTCACTGGCATATCTTTTCCCATTAAATTTTGATATCGCGGTGTTGTCATTTTTTTATCACGGGGAAGATTGACCCAGAGTTGAAGCGAATGGGCAGTAACACCTTCAGAAGGCACCTCATTATGCACAACGCCGCTTCCGGCTGTCATCCATTGGACATCACCCGGTCCGATTATTCCACCATCCCCGGTATGACTGTCATAGTGCTCAATCGTTCCATCGATAACAAATGTGACTGTTTCAATCCCTCTATGTGGGTGAATATCAAATGAACCTTTTTGAAATTTATCCTCCATCATTAAAAGAAAGGGATCACTCTTCTCCCAATTTCCTGGTTCAATGACTGGACCCGCAGTATGAATCGGACTATATTTTTGAAGTTTCACATCTCTTACCTCAGCAATATCACGTTTGAAGATATTTTTACTTTCCATGCCTCTATTCATCCTCCTTGAAGTTACTAGTAAACTGATAAAGTGCCGTTACGATTATTTCTTCCTTTTTAGCTACTCATAACTCTCCTCAACGCTTTGAAAACAAGTTTCGCTCCAATCCCATACCTGATTTAGGATTCCTCTTGTATTGAATTAGGCACTTCCGTTTGTAAACTATATCTATGAACCTTTATCATCATCTCATGCAGGTTCTTCTTTTCAGTGTCATTCAATACATCAAATAATGAAGCTTGAAAATCTGATTGAATTGGCATTACTTTTTCCATTAAATCTTTCCCTTTTTCAGTTAATGAAATATATTTAACTTTCCATTGTTGATCCCGAACAATCAGATTATCTTTTTCTAACCTTGTTAACATATGTGATACGCCTCCACGACTGATCGTAAGGTGCTCCGCCAATTCCAGTTGTGAAACAGGTTGATGAATAAGCACTTGTGCCAACATATCAAATTGCGCAGCAGTGACGCCAAAATGTTGTAAATGATCATTCGAAAGCTGGTTACTTCTTTGATAAAAACGAACCATTCGCAGCCAAATCAACAAACTCAATTTATTATCATCGGTAAACCCCCGTCTATCCATGTTTGACCATCACCTCTCCTCTTGATACACCATCAGTTTACTAGTAACTTGATAACTAGTCAAATGGCATTAGTTTATCATACAAATTCCCCCATATAGTATAGCCATTCTGTTTCTAATATAGAAGATATTCTCTCATCTAATGAGAGATTTTGGGAGAATTATTGTAGTAGCAGATAAAAGAGATTGTTAAACCTAAAATAATATCAAAAAAACACCTCGTACCTTGGTTTGAGATTTACGAGAAATCACTAACGGCTAAGGTGTCCTTATAGGATACTATAATTTAATGCTACATCTCTAACCTCTATACTTCTTATCGTAATATTTTTCCTTCTTGCAATTCCAATAGTATTGAACGGGTCTGGGTAGTTTTTAATATTGCCATTCAAAATACCACCCTCAATCATGATATTACCAAGTCCATAACTGCAAGCAGCAGCTCTTTCTTCAAGGAGTAAATGATGCTTACAGACTCGGCTTCGATAATCAAGATACTTTTATAATTGGCTTACTTGTTAATACGTCTAAAATACAAAAAACGGGACGTTCCACTGACAAGCATATAAACCTTCAATAAGAAACCAGTAAAAAATACTGATTTTCTATGTGGTTCTAATACTTAATTCATTTGAGATTTATGCCATTTCCATGCACTTTCAATAATCTCGTCTAAATCTATTGCTGCTTTCCACCCAAGATCTTCATATATCTTATTGGCTGAAGCAACCAGTCGAGCTGGATCTCCYGGCCGACGATCTGCATAYTCTATATTCGGTTTTACCCCTGTGACTTTTTCACATGTGTCTATTACATCTTTAACCGAAAATCCTTTTCCATTCCCAAGGTTGTAGATTKCCGTATTCTTCTTCCCAGACAATAGGGCTTGAAGAGCTAATATATGTGCTTTAGCTAAATCCGTTACATGAATATAATCACGAATACAAGTACCATCTTGTGTGTCATAGTCTGTACCAAACACGGAAATCTTCTCCCGTTGACCTAATAAATGCTGTAAAATAATAGGAATTAAATGTGTTTCTGGATCATGACTTTCACCGATTTCTGCCGACTCATGTGCTCCAGCCGCATTAAAGTATCGCAAAACAACATAATGAAGTCCATATGCATGGGCAAAGTCACCTAAGATTTGCTCTACCATCAATTTCGAGCGACCATATGGATTAATCGGATTAGTTGGCTGTTCTTCATCAATTATATCTACATTTGGTATCCCGTAAGTAGCTGCCGTAGATGAAAAAATGAAGTTCTTAACATCATGCTTGAGCATAGTATTTAATAAAGTAATAGTTGAAGCAACATTATTTTCATAGTATTTATAAGGGTCTTGAACAGACTCACCAACTAAACTATTAGCAGCAAAATGCATWACASCYTTAATTGGATATTTAAGGAATATATCATTTAAAACCGCTTCATCCCCTAAATCCCCTTCTTTCAAGATGGCCTTCGAATCCACCAGCGAACGAAAACCGGTAGAGAGATCATCTAGAATAACAACCTCTTCTATATTTACTAACTCTTTTACAAGATGACTTCCAATATAACCTGCACCGCCAACGACCAAAATCAAATTACTTTTCTCCTTTCGAAACTACCTTCACTTACCCTTACACTGTGAGAGGCTTTTTTCTTACCAAATTTGCGAAATGGGCCTCCAATTTTTTTATAGGCATTTCTTGAAGGTTTCCATGGCTAATGCATTATATTGATGGTAATCAAACTTTTCTAGTTTAGAATTATCATTACTAACCACAGTGGATAAACCTTTTTCAAGTCCATTTATGCTATTTTCAACAAGTAAACCATATTTACCGTTTTCCAAAACGGTTCGGTTCGCAACTATATCAGTAGCCATGATTTTCATTCCTAACGTCATTGCCTCTAATAAAACCATAGGCTGACCTTCATAATGTGATGAAAGAACGAAACAGTCACATTTTTCCATGAACGAAAATGGATTTTCAAGTTGGCCCAAAAGATGAATAGAATGATTTAAATCCAGCTCGTCAATGATGGCCTGTAAATCTTCCTTTAAAGGACCTTGGCCTAAGATATACAGCTTGCTATTTTTGTGTTTCTCATGGAAGCTAGCGAATGCACGAATCAAATTATCTTGACCTTTTTCAGGAGATAATCTTCCCATATTGACAAAATTAAAATCATTTTTATTAGGATATGGGACGAATTGATTATTTACTTCCAACCCATGCACTTCTTGTACGATTAACGCCTGTTTATCCAACCAACCTAGGGATATCCCGTCCTTTAATATATGAGTATACGTACCAAGTTGAGTAACTGCTTCTTTATCGAATTCAACAAGGCACCCATTAAAGGTTGGCCCATCTTCCACGATCATGGCATCTTGTAACCCATACGGTTTATCCCAAATATTATAATTTCCTAACTGGATTTCTGCAGTGCCGCGCACTTCCCGTTCTTTTAACACTATTGGCTCGTCTATCATTTCAAAGGCGCCCGTATTTAGCCAGCCAATTTTCTTATTATCTATTTCGAAAAGGTAATAGCCGCCTTTTCTGGTTCTGTTGTATTTTGTGATTTTGACGGTTTGCCCTTCAAAATCGATTGCCTTAGTTACTCTTTTAGCCTTGTAATTCGGATAAGCCTTTGACCAAATTGTATGGTCTTCCGGTTTAGTTATTTTTCCATACTTCTGTTCACTGGTGTTTACTTCCTTCAACGTTCTATTATCAATCTTATCAATGAATTTTTTATTGCTTTTATAGTTTCTGGATATCATATACTTTCTTTTAAAAATGATTTGCAGCTTGTCCTTAAAACTCGTGTTTTCATTGATTGTACACTGTTCAAGCATGGATAAAGCTGAATTATCCACCCAGCCGATTTCCGTACGATTCACGGATATTCTACTATAAATCGAATGTTGGGTTTTTACTTCCTTATCGACCTTCACGATTATGCCTTCAAAATCTTGACTGCCAGAAACTTTGTATGAACCTTCAATCTTATATGGCATCGACCAAATGAAGTTTCCTCTTGGTCTTACTAGCCTTGCGATTTTATCAAGTTCCTTTTCGTAAATAATACTGTCTGGCAAAAACTCTACAGCCTCTTCGTTAATCCAGCCGATTATTTGATTGTTGAAGCTGAATTTGTAAAATGTATTATGATTAACATTGGCTTTTCTAGAAATCATAATTTCAGCATTTTCAAATCGTTCTTCCAAAGGAAATTGAAATGCTTTCGCATTCCCGGGAAGGGTATTCCAGGCATGATGATTCCTGACGTCCCTTAATACCGCTCTTGCCTTGAAATTCTCTGTCGTAATGGATGAATCTTCGTCTCCAGCGAATTCAGTTTTCTCGGTATTGATTTGAAGAATTTTCTCAGGGTTGATAGAATTCATTACATAATCGAATTTATCATAGTCTGCATACTGCATTAGATTCTTTCGGTTCAATTCCATTGTCCCTTCAGATACACTTACAAGTTTATCAAATCGATTATATACGGAAAATAGTCCTCTTAGATTTATCCGATGAGGCCTCTTTCCATTAATCACTCGCTCACTATCAGAAAGCAAATCATTATGCATATAACAAACTTTCTTTTTTGTGTCTGCAGCTAGGAGGAATTTAGCCCAATAATGGCTATATCCACTAAAATCAATAACAAAATCAAATTTAGTTTTACCGAATAAACGTGCATGTTCTCTAATATAGGCATTTTCTGGGTAAAGCTTTTTCCCTAAGAAACCTCTTTCCCCTCTGTTATGGATGAATTTATCCTTATACACTTCCAAAAATTTATACACAGGCAATCCAGGTTTAAAAAGAAAACGCACATTCTTATTTACCTTGTCCAAGTTTTTCAAGGCTTCTCGGGAGTGGGGCGTCGCGGTAAAACAGCTGACATCATATTTCTCATAATCAATATTGTTCATCAAGTTGATGAAGGAGGATGTGATCCCGTTATCTCTCATACCGCCCGGATAAATCAGGATTTTTTCCTTTGAGGAATCTAGACCGGTAATTGTGTTTAGTTCTTTCGTAGACTTATTAAATAGATTAAGGACAATTCTCTCTGTTACATTCCCATCCTCGTAGTTCGTGAACTTTTGCTGCATGTTTTTATATTTTTCGGAATAAAACAATTTTACATTTTTAATATCTTTAATTGCATGAGCTAATTCTTTCGAGTTAAAAAGCATTGGGCCTGGAAGTTCATCATTTTGAAGATATTGCCCTCTTTCCTCTGAATAAACATCCGTATCCCAAGTGTAAAATAGAATTGGCTTATTAGTAACAAGGAAATCAAAGAAGATACTAGAATAATCAGTAATAAGCAAATCAACAGTAGCAAGCAATTCATTTGTATCCACATAATCAGGGATTAACCTATTTTTAATTTCTGTATGCTTATTAGCTTCTTTATATAGAAAAGGGTGCACCTTAATCAATAAATTATATTGTTCACCGATTTGACTTTCTAAATAATTTATATCTGCAATAATTTGAAGGATATCGTTATCCACTTTGGCAAGATTTGTTCCCTTCCAAGTTGGTGCGTATAAAATATTCTCTTTACCATCGTTGATTTTCAAACCTAGAGTTCTTAGATAGTCCTTATACTCCCTCGGATTCGTATTAAGAGTTAAATCTATCCTAGGATATCCTTCTTCTACAATTTTCCCTTTATACAATCCGTTTAACTTATAGCTTCGTGTAAAAATGTCTGTAGTATGGGCATTAGGGCTCAAAATATAATCTGCACTTAAAAAGTTCCTTACAACGTTTTGAGAGACCGAGGGGTTACCTGGTATGTCAAAGCCCATATTCTTAAGGGGCGTACCATGCCAAGTATTAATGTAAATTTGGTCGATTTTAGGTATGAAGAAAGATTGGAATGTTGAGTTATTGATTAAATACTCACTTGTTGCTAAACACTTTAAATAATCCTTTGAATTACGTTGCACAAATTTAACATTAGGCATATCTTTATACTTCGATATGACACCTGAAAGAGCACTAAAATCTTGAATAGACCATATATGCATAAAATCTTTAAAGTCTTGATTTTCTATCATATATTTAAACATCGCGTAGGGACTGTCAGTTATACTGTTTCCATCACGACTCTCATAAAGAATTGTGTTTTTTTGCACGTTTAATTTCTCATAATACTTTGCATATCTATTTACACGTTGATGATTTTCCTTTAATAAGAAATTAGCAATCGGTTGTTTAAGGAAATTGACTTTTCTTTTTATTACCATCTTATTCACTAAATAGGCATCCCCTTTTATGAATTAATATTCACCATTCAAAATTACAATTGCCTTTCATTAACAAAAATAACAACTATGAATGATCAATAGTTGGAGATTTTTTGATATTAAATTAAAACGATAAAATTTGATAATTAGCAGCAAATAAAAATACGAACCCCTTACTTACTCCTTTTTCGTTTATGACTTTCAATAATCTTTGTTGTGTAGAAAGATACTTCCTTTATCCTTGGCAAGTAAATTATTTCACAAGACCCTAAAATAAGAAATTGAAGTGTTCCATAGTAATGATAACAAAATACTCCTAAAAACTCTCGAATTTGTGACCATTATTTTCATCAAAAATTTTTATCTACCAAAATGATTGACAATTCCGTCATGGTTATGGGAAGCAATCAACGGACAATTTATTAAATTAATCCGTTGAAATGATAGCGATAAACAACCAATATCTTTGATAACATATATAAATTGCTGAAAAGATATTCATTTAATTTTATTCAGAGAGTGAAATTAAATAATCTATTTGCTTACTGCCCTATGCTTTTTAAGTATACTTTCCAATTCTCTTAAAATGTCGTCTCTCAATTCAGGACGTTGTAAGGCAAATTCAATGGTAGTTTTTACAAAGCCATCTACAACTCCGACATCATGTCTTTTCCCTTCAAAATCATAGGCAAATACTGTTTGGATTTCATTTAGTTTTTGGATTGCATCGGTTAATTGAATTTCACCACCAGCACCAGTTTCATGTTTAGCTAAAAAGTGAAATATTTCTGGAGTTAATATATATCTCCCCATGATGGCTAAATTAGATGGAGCTGTTCCTTGTTCTGGTTTTTCAACAAAGTTATTAACTTCGTACCTTCTACCATCTTGAGTAAGCGGGTCAATGATACCATACCGATGCGTTTCGCTTTCAT
>NZ_JBFUIB010000045.1:0-21015 GCF_056402095.1 Peribacillus sp. P4_C12 | reverse complement strand
ATTTACTCGTGAGTTTCTGGCTTACTCGTGAATTTTCACGATTTACTCGTAAGTTTGGCTGATTTACTCGTGAGTTTTCACGATTTACTCGTGAGTTTCTGGTTTACTCGTGAATTTTCACGATTTACTCGTGAGTTTGGCTGATTTACTCGTGAATTTTCACGATTTACTCGTGAGTTTCTGGTTTACTCGTGAGTTTTCACGATTTACTCGTGAGTTTGGCTGGTTTACTCGTGAGTTTTCACGATTTACTCGTAAGTTTGGCTGATTTACTCGTGAATTTTCACGATTTACTCGTAAGTTTCTGGTTTACTCGTGAATTATCACGATTTACTCGTAAGTTTGGCTGATTTACTCGTGAATTTTCACGATTTACTCGTGAGTTTGGCTGGTTTACTCGTGAATTTTCACGATTTACTCGCGAACCTATAATTCACACAAAAAAAAGAACCAAATTTGGTTCTTTCTTCTCGACTTATACAGATCGTTTCCTATTTATATTAATGTTTACGTTTCTCATGATTGTCTATTCCCTTATGCTTCCGATAATTGGCGCAGGAGAGCTTCATACAGTCTCCTTGGACATCCGGACCATATTTTTCACGAAAAGCTTCCAGGCAATAGCATCTATCTTCTTCCTTTTTTGGTCCATCCATTGAGTGCTTCCCTCCTACTATTTAACCGGAGATAACGCGCTTCTCCAGTCTTACATTGATTCGGCCCAACAGCGCGGCACCGATTGACTGAATGACTGTTTTAACAATGATTTGGCCAAAAATCGCAGCGGGTACGGCTTCCCATGGCAGAACGTTGGCACCCAGTGGGCTAAGTCCAATCACAACAAATATCACCGAATCGAAAAATCCTCCGACAATCCCGCTGTAAAATACTCTCCAACTCATCGGAAGTTTTAACCGGGTATATATTTCAGTATCAGCTGTTTCTGCCACCACGAACGATAGTGCGGAAGCAAACACAATTAATAGGGTATCTCCTAATAAAAATGATACGCACGCTGATAAAATTAGTGCCGTGACAATGCACACATACGTCTTCACTCTGCCAAATTTATTCTGAACTAGATCCCGAAAGATAAAGGTTCCCCCGATTAGTAATGTCCCCATCGGAATAATAAACACACCAAGCTGTAATGGTGCAAAAGCTGCTGTAACCACATTCGCGGTGACAATGGACACTAAATACAATATAATTCTTAACATTTCTTACATTCTCCTTATACAGAAAAAACAGCACCCTAAGAAAGAGCACTGTTCTTCTTAGTTTTTTTGAGAGGGTAGCTAGAACCTCTTCCGCATGAGCGGATTATCTTTTTCCTAATTTATCGTAGCTTGAAAACGAATGGAAATCAAGAAGTTTCCACATTACCTATTTCTAAAAGAATTCAGTAAATACTTTATTAATAATTAGACTTATGGCTGATGTTTCGAATTTTGTTACTACATATGTGAATTGGAGTAGATCCTGTTAAATCATTTTATTCTAATATTTGACAATTACAAAACACTGCTATATGATTTTATTAACCACTGGTCAATAACTATGGAGGTGATACTATGTCCCCAAGGAAATCAGAAGGAAAAGAATTATCTAAGGAAATGGTATTGAATGAAGCCCGGAAACTTTTTGCATCCGTTGGGTATTCAAAAGTTTCAATGCGGCAATTAGCTAAAACATTAGATTGTAGTCATGGCGCCATTTATTATCATTTTAAAAATAAGGCCGAAATATTTTATAGTTTGGTAAAAACGGATTTTTCTCTATTGAATAATAAAATAGATGATATCATCCTAACTGAAAATAATGCTTCTCAAAAAATAGAGAAGATATTACTATGCTTTATAGAGTTTGGGTTAACCCAGCAAAATCATTATGCAATCATGTTTTTATCTAAAGAAAAAGAAATTCAACATTTACTTCAACTTGATTCTAATAAAACATATGAAAAACTAATCAGTTCTCTGACTGACCTTACAGAAAATAAACTAAACCCCGCATCAATATGGTCTATTTTCCTTTCGCTCCACGGCTTTATAACTTTTTATATTAATACACAACTTTCATATCAAGATGTAAAAAGCTTAGCTAATTTTCACGTTAAAAATATTATGAAGGGTATTGAATAATTTTTTTCACATTCATTGACCAATGGTTAATAAAGAATAGGAGGCTTAAATATGGTGAAAAAATTAATACATTCTGAAGGGCTTATGGTTCTTATAGCGATAATTTATATCTATTCAATAAATGAATTTAGCTGGTGGATTTTCCTTTTATTACTATTAACACCTGACATTTCTATGTTAGCCTATCTAATCAATAATCAAATTGGTGCCAAGGTTTATAACTTGTTTCATACTTATACAATATCAATACTCGTCATTTTGCTAGCTGTTTCTCTAAGCCAGGATACAATTTTAATGGTAGGTTTAATTTGGACGGCTCATATTGGAATGGATCGTTTTTTAGGATATGGCCTTAAATACACAACGGCTTTCAAGGCTACACACATTCAAGAGGTATAATCAGTGGTATTTAGCTTATTGTCCGCATAAAAAAAGCAGTGTGATTGAATCTTGAGCATCACACTGCTTCTTCCTCTCTTACTTTACACTCCCCGCTTATTTCCCCATATATAGGTATGCAGCTGCGGCAGCACTTTCACATTTCTAAGTTCATCATCAGCTATTACTTTATCAATTAGCTCTTCATATTTTTTCAAAAGTCCGCTAATCAGCTGTTGATCATTAGCCGTCCTGCTGTCATCATTGCCAACCTGCAAATAAAAAGGAATATCCGGGTACCGGAAATGTACGTTTTTGGCATACTGATAATCTTCATCATCAAAGACTACAACCTTCAACGAGACATGATTATCGGGATTTCGATTGGCAAGATTAGATATTATTCGATCAAGCACCTCAAAGTCCGTGTTCATCCTAGAACTCGGCGGCTTAGGTGAAATAGTCAGTTCATCAATATCGAGAAACCAATCCTGCCAACGGCTTCCCTGTGTTTCCACGCCGATTTTCATTCCATTATCTTTTAAAATTGCTATCAAGCCATCTAGATTTTTCAGCAGTGCTGGATTTCCACCTGATATTGTAACGAAGGAAAAGCCCTCACCGCCAATTCGCTTCAGCTCATTCCATATTTCTTCGGCAGTCATTTGATCTGTATCTTCCTTACCAGTGCCGTCCCAAGTAAACGCGGAATCACACCAGGCACAAGAATAATCGCATCCTGCCGTCCGAACAAACATGGTCTTTTGTCCGATGACCATGCCCTCCCCTTGGATTGTCGGACCGAAGATTTCCATAACAGGCAGCTTACTCACTTTCCATCCACTCCCGTCTAGCTTCAGCATAACTCGTCGGCGTTTCATATAGACGAACAAATTCGACTCTAGCACCCTCATAATTCTTGGTTAAAAGGGCTTCGGC
This sequence comes from Peribacillus sp. P4_C12, assembly GCF_056402095.1. Taxonomy (NCBI): domain Bacteria; kingdom Bacillati; phylum Bacillota; class Bacilli; order Caryophanales; family Bacillaceae; genus Peribacillus; species Peribacillus sp. P4_C12. Next base: position 17,554 of record NZ_JBFUIB010000045.1, on the reverse strand, counting down.
CATTTTTTCATAAATCCAGACAACCATATTTTCAGCTGTTGTATTCATGAGCGGCAGTGTTTCATTCAAATAACGATGATCAAGGTGTATTTCAATCTCATTTTTCCAAATTTCTTTGATGTCACCAAAATCTATCATCAAACCGCGTGAATCCGTATATCCGCTCAATCCGAAAATGACCCTATACGTGTGGCCATGTAAGTTCTTGCATTTGCCTTCATAGTCATGAAGATGGTGCGCGGCATCAAAGGTGAATTCCTTGCTGACCATGACCCGCTTACTTGAGTAGTTTAATTGATTCCGCTGAATATCTTTATCTATTTTTTGAAGCTTATCCACGATAGTAAAACCGTACATTATTTAAGCACCTGCCGTCTGCTTACATAGTCATCCAGCCCTTTTTTCCGAAGCTTACATGCCGGACACTCACCACAGCCGTCGGATATAATCCCGTTATAACAAGTCAGAGTCTTCTCACGGACGAAATCAAACGCGCCAAGCTGATCCGCAAGCTCCCATGTTTCCTCTTTATTCAGCCACATAAGCGGCGTATCAATCACAAATGACTGGTCCATCGACAAATTCAAGGTCACGTTCAACGATTTAATGAATACATCGCGACAGTCTGGATATCCGCTGAAATCCGTCTCGCAGACACCAGTGACAATATGCTTAGCCCCAATTTGGCTTGCCAATACACCGGCAAACGAAAGGAACAGCAAATTCCGCCCTGGTACAAACGTTGACGGCAGTTCCCCGTCTTCTCCGTCCTCTACTGCGATATCACTTCGCGTTAACGCATTCGGCGCTAGTTGGTTCAACAGCGACATATCCAGAATATGATGGGTAATGCCCAGTTCCTTAGCAATCTTTTGCGCGCATTCGATTTCCATGCTGTGCCGCTGATTATAATCAAACGTAACCGCTTCTACTTCCTCAAATCGCTCCATTGCCCAGAACAAACACGTCGTACTATCCTGTCCCCCGCTAAACACAACCACTGCCTTTTCCTTCTTCATCATTTCTATAAAACTCCTTTTTACGGAAAAAAACAGCACCCTAAGAATAGAGTACTGTTTCTCCTTAGTTTTTTTGAGAGGGTAGCTAGAACCTCTTCCGCCTAGCGGAATATTATATTTTTCCAAATTAATAGTAACTTGAATATGAAAAGAAATCAAGAAGTTTATATCAAACTGATTATTAGACGAAATGGTAAAGTTTGTTATACAACATATCTTCCTTTACCTCCTTAAATATCCTATTATTTTTCCGATAAAAAAGGGTAAACAAAAATATAGCAAAAGGGGTCCATTAACGTGAAAAGTATTAAAGGAAAGATATTGGTGGCATTTTCACTCATTATATCTTTGTGTATCATCTTAGGAGCATTTAATATCTATAGTAGCAATAAGTCACTTGTGCATTCCAAAGATATTATTAAACATGAATTGCCGGTTCTTATTGATGAAGAACAACTACTCAATAATCTTGCACAAAGAAGCGCATTCGCAAGAGGCTATATTCTATTTGGCGACGAAAGTAATAAAGAGAGGTTCTTAAAATATACCGAAGAAAGCAAAGTCATTCAGGAGGATCTTTTAGCCTTAAGTGATTCTGACAAAATGAAGGAATTGATTCAGAAAAGCGTGGATTGGAGAACGATTATTATTGACCGCGTATTTACACAATATGATCAAGGAAATGTAGAACGCGCTAAAGAAATACTAAAGGATGAAGTTGCACCAATAAGCAATGAATTGATGGATGGGTTTAGGGAGCTAGCTTCCGAACGCGAGAAATCGATTGTCGCTTCCGGAGAAATCGTCATCGCAAGTGGAGAATCAGTTAAAACGACTAGTATCATTATATCCATTGCCGCGGTCATCATAGGCCTTCTGCTTGCGCTTGTAACAGCCAATATTATTACAAAACCTCTCCTTAAAATTAAGGACAGAATGAAAGTAGTGGCGAATGGTGAGCTGAACCATGAACCTTTAGAGCAAAAGTCAAATGATGAAATTGGAGAATTAACGCTGTCCTCCAACCAGATGCAGAAAAACCTTAGTGATACTATCGAAAAAATGCTAGTTGTATCTGAATCCGTTTCGAACCAAAGCGAAGACTTAACTCAATCAGCAAATGAGGTCCAACAAGGCAGCAGACAGATTGCGACAACCATGTTCGAGCTATCGGAAGGTTCAGAGTCTCAAGCCAACCGAGCAGCTGATATGGTCCATATGATGGAAGAGTTCACCAGAAAGATCCAGCAGGCCTATTCTTGCGGGGAAGAAGTTTCCCAAAGCTCCACCGAGATTCTATCCTTGACCAAGGAAGGAATCATATTAATGCGCAACTCGGTCCAACAAATGAAAATGATTGATGAGATTGTCAAAAATGCTGTCGAACAAGTGAAAGGACTTGACTCACAATCAAAGGAAATCTCACAGCTTGTACAGGTCATCAAGGATATTTCCAATCAAACCAATTTATTGGCCTTAAATGCGGCTATAGAAGCTGCACGAGCCGGCGAACATGGAAAGGGCTTTGCCGTCGTTGCAGAAGAAGTACGAAAACTCGCAGAAGAGGTCACACATTCAGTTGGAGATATCACAAATATTGTCACAGCTATCCAAACTGGTTCAAAAACCGTCGTCCACTCTTTAGAAGATGGATACACACAGGTAGATGAAGGCACGAGACAGATTACCCTCACCGGCCAAACCTTTGAAACAATTAATAATTCGGTCGGGAACATGGGTACAAAAGTACAACATATTACAAATGACTTAAACTATATCACTACCAATAGTATAAAAATCAACCAACCTATCGAAGACATCGCAGCCGTGTCTGAAGAGTCTGCGGCAGGTATTGAACAAGTCTCCGCCTCCGCCCAGCAATCCAGCTCTTCGATGGATGAAATCACTAATCATGCCCGTGAGCTCGCCTCTGCTGCTGAACAACTAACTGACCAGGTTAAAAAGTTCCAATTATGATACTAGCAATTTCCTGCGTGTTGCACGAGGGAAATTGCTTTTTTTGCTTTTCTTTCCTTTCCCCCCTCTACCTTCTATTTCCCTAATGTCTCTATAGATTGTGTTTCGTTTTCGTTAATTTAGGGAATATATTACTAAACACATTAATAAAAAACATATGGATCTAGGCACGTATCAAACAAACATTTTGATTTATTTTCAGAATATTTAGTGTATAATATATATAACTACAAGAATATTTTTTTACCACTAAAATTAATAGTATCATCTACTTCCACTTCACCTACTTACTGGCAAGTTCCAGTATCAAACGCTCATGATCCAAGCATCCCATTTTAACCAATTGCATAGGAACTTCTTCTCAAGAAGGTTCTTTAGTTATTATTCTTTCAAAAGTGAATAAAACACAACCAAATAACTAATAAAACGTACTTTTCTCTCCATTATTGTAAAAAAGGGTTAGGTTTCAACAAACCTATGTTACTATTAAACTAAGACCTTTTTAACCCCACAAGGAGGAATTCATATGAAACGTTTTTTCAAATTCATAGCAGAGTTTAACGAACGGAAAGCCCTAGAACGAGAAACGGACGAGTTCTTTCGCAAAGAATACGAAAATTATATGAAGATGAATTCTGAAAAACAAGGAAAAACGAGATTAGCTCCTAAGCTTTATGTTATTGATGGTGGTAAAAAGGACTCCAATCCTCAGATTTCTGACAGAAAGAAATCCAGTTAACCTTAATTATTCCAGAATCAGCTACTTTCGTCGTGGCTCCTTTCCCTCAAATTACGAATACTCCATAACTAGCGGAGATTTCTTACCCATTCTATTATTCTAAAAAATACAAACGGAAAGCTCAGATATCCTTCTGAGCTTTTTTTCTTTTCATTCTTCTATTAACACTATATTAATAGAAGAAACTAGGCATTTTTCCAAAAAAATTTGCTTGAATTTAGTTTATTTCATTTTAAAGAAAGAAGTCACACTATAGCCCCATGGGTATTTCCCATCTAAAAAACCGAAAATCATAAAAAAAAGAGGGGTGTTCTTTTACTCATCTTTGTTCATATTCAAAAGAGTCCAACTATTTGAGTCGATAGATGCAATCTCTTACATTGAATGACAAATGCATGATTATTGTTACGTAGAAGTCAAACAAATGGGTATAAACAATTATTAAACTGTAATAAACCTTACTTTCAGAAACAATTCATTATACAAATATAGCCATTAAGAATTGGGTTCAAATACTCACGAAACTATTTTGATGCTGTTCAAAATGAGTTTTTATTTACACTTTCCATATTTTAGTGTGAATAAGCCAAGGTTTTACTGGATTTTCACCCATATCTTTGTACTCATAAAACATTTAATCATTTAGATACTATTACACTTATATATACATTTATTTGTAAAATACGATAATAACTATATTGCGATAGAATTTTTGACCCTTGCCTATTAAGTTTAAAATCATGTAGTGTGTATTCAGTAATTCAATATTTGAAAAAAAGAGAGGTTAAAAAATGGCACCAATATTTATTTGTGCGATCTTTTTGCTTGGCTATGGCATTTTCGAACAAAAACGCCATCAGAAGCGTCTCGACTCCATCCCGGTACGTGTGAATGTGAATGGGATTCGAGGGAAATCGACTGTAACGCGTCTAATTACAGGTGTGATCCAGGAAGCTAAGTACAAAACAGTAGGTAAAACAACCGGAACATCAGCAAGAATGATCTATTGGTTTACGGACAAAGAAAAACCGATTAAACGCCGTCCAGAGGGACCGAATATCGGAGAGCAACGCCGTGTAGTTAAAGAAGTTGCCGATTTAGGAACAGAAGCACTAGTTTGTGAATGTATGGCTGTACAGCCTGACTATCAACTAATCTTCCAAAATAAAATGATTCAAGCCAACATCGGAGTTATCGTAAATGTACTAGAGGATCATATGGATGTCATGGGACCAACATTGGATGAGGTTGCACAAGCCTTTACAGCAACTATTCCCTATAATGGGCATTTAATAACCATCGAAAGTGAATATTTGGAATTTTTTAAACAAATTGCAAAGGAACGTAATTCGAAAGTAATTGTTGCTGATAATTCAAGAATTTCGGAAGACTTTTTACGCGAATTCGACTATATGGTATTCCCGGATAACGCATCCCTTGCTTTGGCCGTTGCAGAAGCATTGGGCATTGATGAAAAAACGGCTTTCCGTGGCATGTTAAATGCACATCCGGATCCAGGTGCCATGCGTATCACTAAATTCGGAGACCCAATTCAGCCATCTTTCTTTGTAAATGGCTTTGCCGCAAATGACGCGTCATCGACGTTAAACATCTGGGAACGTGTAAGTACGTTTGGATACAGCACAGAAGCCCCTATCGTCATCATGAACTGCCGTGCTGACCGTGTGGACCGTACAGAGCAGTTTGCAAGAGATGTATTGCCGTACATTAAATCTGAAATCGTCATTGCCATTGGTGAAACTACATCACCGATTACCCGAGTATTTGAGCAAGGTAAATTAGATACAAAAGAGTATTGGGATTTAGAAAACTGGTCAACAGAAGAAATCGTAGCCCGTCTCCGCCCATTAATGAAAAACCGAATCGTATACGGAGTCGGTAACATCCATGGTGCAGCAGAACCATTAATTGAAGCATTTATGAAATCTAAAACGAAGCAAAAAGCGAGTTAAGTAGGAGGAACCTTAATGTTTGGATCGGATTTATATGTAGCCCTAGTACTAGGGGTAACGCTTAGCCTTATTTTTTCAGAAAAAACGGGTGTCGTACCCGCAGGACTTATTGTGCCAGGTTATTTGGCATTAGTATTTGATCAATGGGAAATCATGCTGGTCATCTTGATCATTAGTGTAGTAACTTATTTAATCGTCACTCACGGCCTTTCAAGATGGGTGATTTTATATGGAAGAAGAAAATTTGCAGCTATGATGGTAACCGGAATTTGTTTAAAGCTCCTATTAGATTTCGTCTACCCTGTCATGCCATTTGAAATTTTCGAGTTTCGAGGAATCGGTATAATCGTACCAGGTTTAATAGCGAATACCATTCAAAGACAAGGAATGCCATTAACACTTGGCAGCACACTTCTATTATCCGGTTTAACTTTCGGCTTAATGAACGTGTACTACCTATTCTGAGGTGCATAAAATGAAACGAACTTTAAATGCAAAAGAAAAAACACTTATTTTTATTAAACATACGAAAACAAAGAATCTTAAGTATGCTGGAATCATTCTCCCTATTTTACTTATAGCATTAGTCATTACCACTTGGATGGGACGGGCTGAAGAAGTGAACACAGTCGCTTCAAAATCGGATCAAACATTAACGATGACAATGGTCGGTGATGTGATGATGGGACGATATGTTGAAAAAGTGACAGATAAACACGGGTATGATTACCTCTTCCGTTACATGAAGCCCTATTTTACTGCTTCAGATTATGTTAGCGGAAACTATGAACACCCTGCTTTAAAAGAAGATGTATCTAAATACAAAGAAGCAGACACAGCGATTCGATTAAACTCACATCAAAGTGGTGTAGAAGCTGTAAAAAATGCTGGCTTCTCTGTAATGACCCTAGCCAACAACCATATGATGGACTTTGAAGAACAAGGCCTGCTTGACACAATTGATGACTTCAAAAGTGCGGATATGGATTACGTCGGTGTTGGATCAAATACTACAGATGCTAAAGCAAGTATCAATTATTCAGATGTTAATGGCGTACGTGTGGCTACTCTTGGCTTCACCGATGTTTATGGCAAGGATGCAGTATCCAAAAATAATCAAGCTGGTTTATTAAACTCTAATCCGGATTTATTATTTGAAATGATTGGTAAAGCTAGAGATGCTAAGCAAGGAAACGCAGACTTAGTTGTGGTAAATATGCACTGGGGACAAGAATACTCTACATCTGCTACATCACGTCAAACAGAATTGGCTAAAGCAGTCATTGATGCTGGTGCGGACGTTATCATCGGTCATCACCCCCATGTCCTTCAATCGTTTGATGTATATAATGACGGAATTATCTTTTATAGTTTAGGAAACTTTGTATTTGACCAAGGTTGGACACGCACAAAAGATTCAGCCATGGTTCAATACCATTTAGCAGAAGACGGACAAGCTACCATTGATGTCGTTCCCCTGCAAATTGAGGAAGCAACACCAAGACCAGCTACCTCTTCGATCGACCAATCACGAGTTTACCGTCAGTTGACGAAGGAAACTAGTGAAAAAGTTCAATGGTCTAAAAAAGAGAATCATATTGAGATTACCATGAATCATAAGAAGGTAATCGACCATAAGACACAACGTGAACAAGAAGAAAAAGTAGCGCAAGAAAAGAAAGCTGCACAACAAAAGAAAGCTGCGCAAGCAGAGAAAACTGCTGTACAACAAGATATCCAACCAATACAGTAAACAACTATGAACAAACACGTGAATAAGAATCTTATTAGAGACGCACGACTTAGATGCTCACCGAAAAGAGGGGATCAATTAGTGATTAATCGTATGACGAGGAAAGTACTTCTTTCCCTATGTTTGCTTATATATTTAGCAGGATGTTCGGAGCCATCCCCTCTTTCTGACACGAATAAACCGATAGACAGTAAGTCAGCCAATCAATCGTATGGAGTTAGTTCTTCCAGCCCTTTCGCAATAGATGTTGGAATGGAGATTTTGGATAACGGCGGAACAGCTGCAGATGCCGCGATTGCCGTATCTTATGTATTAGGTGTAACTGAACCTTATGGATCTGGAATTGGTGGTGGCGGCGGTATGCTGATTGTACCCGAATCCGAAGATCCCAATTTTATCGATTACCGTGAAACGTCACCTGAAGACCCAAGTTCAAAACACAATACGGGCATTCCTGGCTTAGTAGCCGGCATGCAGGTTGTTCACGATAAGTATGGAAGCGTACCGATGGAAGATCTTCTTCAGCCGGCGATTGACCTGGCTGAAGAAGGATTTACAGTTGATGAAACGTTAACATCACGATTAATTGCATCCCAATTCAGAGTTTTTTCTGAAGATACTCAAATATTTTATCCTGATGGTGATGCCATTAAACCAGGCAAAACTCTTACTCAAGAAAAGCTTGCTGAAACATTGAAACTGATACAGCGGAAAGGCCCTGACGGTTTTTATAAACAGGACATCGCACGCGATATAAAAAGAAAAACAGACATCGACTTGATGGATTTAAAGCACTATGATGTTAAAGAACGGGAGCCGGTTCAAGGAACATTTGCCGGGTATGACATTTTGTCAGCCCCTCCTCCCTTTTCTGGAATTACAGTTCTTGAAATGTTAATGCTTGCTGAGAAAACAAACCTTGGTGATTCTTCCGGCAAATCRGATTACATGAAGGAGCTAGGGGCCATCACAAACATTGCCTATCAAGACCGAGTTTCTCATACTGGGGATGGAATCAGTGCCTCTAAGGCTGAACAACTTCTATCCCCCATTCACCTAAGCAATCTGAAAAATAAGATCCAAGAGGGAGAATGGAAAAATATAGAGTCTGGAGATTCCGAAGAACATGAAAGTACGACTCACTTTGTGATTATGGACAAATATGGTACTGTCGTTTCTGCAACAAATACGCTCAGTAACTTTTTCGGTTCAGGTGATTATACGAATGGTTTCTTCCTTAACGATCAATTGAAAAATTTCCGATCCGGTTTGAATTCTCAAGATGCGTATAAACGGTCAAGAACCTTTACAGCACCAACAGTTCTCAAAAAACCTGGCGAAGAAACGATTGGCATCGGTTCACCAGGTGGTGACAGAATACCTCAAGTACTGATGCAAGTCCTTTATTCATATACACAGAATAAAGGCTCATTTCAGGATATTATTGACCGCTATCGGTTCGTCTTTGATGGAAAGACCATCTATACGGAATCTCGGCTTTCAAATGAAATAATCTCATCATTAGAAGATTCAGGGTATAACGTCGTTCAAAAGGTTTCCCCCATGTATTATGGCGGAGTTCAAGTTCTAGTTAAAAACGAGAAGAACGGCCGGTTATCCGGAGCTGGAGATCAAAGAAGAAATGGTAGCTGGAAAGCACAGCAATAAAAAGAGCATCCAGCGTACCAGTTCATCTTTAAACATATAAATTTTTAAAGATCTATAAGGGGACGAGAATATGAATATTGTAAAAAAAGTAGCAAGCTGGGTTATCCCTGTTATTCTTATAGCAGGCCTGCTTGTAACTATGAATACGTTTAAACGGTCGGAAACATTAACACCGGATGAGCAAAAGAAAATAGAACAATATACTAAAATCCAAGAATAAAAAAAGCCGGGATTTCTCCCCTGCTTTTTTTATTTTTGATTTCAAGGGGTAATAATCTAATCTACAAATTGGGAGAGGAAATCATGCTGAAAAATAGCTATACAAATTTTGCTGAACTGCAACAGAAAGAACAAGAAAAAATTGATTACAGCATCACCGCTTATTACAGAAATCCTGATATAGCAGTCCTAGCCATACATGGAGGAAATATCGAACCAGGCACAAGCGAAATTGCTGTAGCTCTTGGAGAAAAACTGAATGCTAGCACCTATCTATTTGAAGGTCTGAAAAAAAGAAATAACCAAATCCTCCATATAACATCCAACTTATTCGATGAACCAATCGGTGTTAGAATAGCATCTAACGCAATGACCAATCTCTCCATCCATGGTCATTATGACATTCATAATGCGCTAGTCTATATTGGCGGTAGAGATGAAGCCTACAAGAGATTGATTGAACATTCCCTAAATTCAGCCGGATTTCAAACGGATGACGCACCTAGGCACCTTTCAGGCATGGGTGAAAGGAACCTCACAAACTTATGTAAAACTGGGAAAGGCGTTCAATTAGAGCTCTCGACTAAACTACGAAAAAATTTTTTCAAAGAAGATAACTTYACTAGAAAAAACAGAAAAAACCAATCGGAACTTTTGAATCGATTTGTCAACGCATTAGAAAAGGCGACTATAAGTTATAAACAAAACTTTTATTCATAACATTTTTTAAATGTAAAATTAATTCAAAAAAAGACTACCCAGAAACATCTAAGTTAGTCTTGTGATCACTCGTATATATCATTAGTTCATAAGGTTTTCGACTTGACCAAAGCTTTCGAACTTCTCCGCAAAATAAGCTGACTCAAGATTGGATATATGAACACCAGCGTTTTCTGTTGTATTGATAAAACGGCCATCCCCTAGGTATATGCCTACGTGGGTCACGCCTAGTCTTGTGCCTGTATCCCTAAAAAACACTAAATCCCCTGCCTTTGGATTTTCGATTTTCGGCAGCAAGGAAAAGTAGTCCTCTGCTGAACCGCGTTTTACTGAAAGGCCCTGCTCCTTCATGACCCAATAGATGAAACCGCTGCAATCCATTCCAATCATTGGATCATCTTCTCCGAAAACATAGGTAAATCCACGTAGAGTGTAGGCATACTTAATGACATCATAAGCTTTATCATAGGAAGCCTCTTGATTTTCATAAAACGGATACAAAGTATTGCTGTATACTTGAAGATACTGCCCCTGCATCAAGCTATCAGTTGGTAAAGCGTTACGCTTTTTGATTGTCTTAATCGAAATACCGTAATTAACCGATATGCTATTAAGTGTTTCCCCATTTTGGACGATATGCTCTCCCTTAGGTGTATACGTTTTATACACGGCTTGGTATTTTGCAAAATATTCTTCTGTGGTCGATCTCACCTGAACTGTTTCTGCTCCATATCCAGAATTGACAAACTGATCTTTCCCCAAATAGATACCAGCGGTCACGACTTTTGAACTGCCTCTTTCTAGAAAAAATATAATGTCTCCATCCTTAGGTGTATCTGTATCCATTCCTTGCTTATAATAACCTTCTACTGTCAAACGGTCGATGGGCACATTTTGTTGGGAGAGTACCCAATGAATCAATCCGCTAGAGTCAAACCCTTTTTTAGGCGTCTCTTCTCCAGCTGTTTTTTTAAATCCTGTAAAGGTTTTCGCGTAGTTTGCAATTTGTTTTCGTCTCTCCACCCATTGATAAATTGAAGGGGTATAAACCGTTTTAATGATTCGTAACTTCTGCCCCGCATATAACTTACCATCCGGTAAACCATTCGTCTTCATTAATTGCTCTTCCGACATATCATAAGTCAATGCAATCGATTCTACCGTGTCTTTAGAGGATACAGTATGAACTCGATCAGCCGCTTCAACTTTTACACCAGGGGAAAAAGTAAAACTAAACATGACTAGTAATAAAAGCAAAATACTGCCTAATGTTCTTTTACCCATTTTAACCCTTCCTTTATAACCAGAAATATTTATTAAAACATGCAGTCATCTAGTCAAAACACTTGATTATAGAGATGTTTTTTTAAAATAAATCAGGTATATATATAACTTTTATCTCAATACCTTTTTCAACATTACAACTTAATACTCATCCTCTTTTATAATATCGGTAATTACCCTATGCCTTTTATCCTGTTATCAACAAATATATATATATTTGTTTAGTTTTTTAACAAATTCCCACACCATTAATAGTTTTTTATACCCATATCATATGATAATAAATCAACATCTAGTCGATTTTTAATTAAACATAAAAAAGGAGCCTCTTCTTCTGAAATTCAAGAGACCCCTTCTCTTACCTTATCAGAACACTTCTTATGAAAAACGGATATAATTTAATGGGGAGGGATTTAGTTGAACAATAATTCATTAAAACAAAAGGCTATCGAAATAGGGAAGGTACATAGTGGATATACATTAGAAATTGAAGATTTTCATAAAAAAAGTGGGACATTAATGTTCGCCTGGAAATCAGCTTGCGGATATAAGGAGATAATCGTAGAGCTGGATGTATTCGGCAATCTGCTAGATTTTCATCTTGATAAGGAGTCTGTATCTAAAGTGGTATTAGCGGAAAAATCACTTCATGAAAGTGCATTACAGTATGTCATGGTCTACTATCCCGAAGCACCGGATAATTTTATCCTGGAAAAAATAAGCGTGAACAATGATAAGAAATCTATGCAATTTACCTATGTTCAGCAGCAATTAAATTTACCGCTTCCTCGTACTGGATTTTTCGTGGAGACTGCTCTAGACGGCGAGGTTATCCACTTCCATTATTATGGAGTTGTAAAAGAAATCACCCTGCCAGAAAACCTTTTTTCTAAAGAGCTAGTGATGGAAAAATGCCTGAAAGACCTCGATATAAAGCTTTCTATTGCTATGATTAACTCGGATGTCCATGAAAACGGCAAGGACTTGCCTCGTCTAGTATATGAACCGGTTCTCCCCTTTTATAGCCACCCTGCCAACCCTTCATCTGTAAAGAAAAGGGATGAACAAGTGGATGAAAATGAAGAGAGCTCATTATTACTCCCGCTTCCTCAACAGGAAATGCCATTACCTGATATTAATAAAGCTATCGGTTTTGACCTCGATGCCTATACGAAAGTACGGGAAGTAGATTTGGGTGATGAACTTGTCACGGTTTGGAGACAGGGAGAACCGCCAAAAGTTCAAGATTTAAGTGTAGACAGCTATTTCATTACTCAGAATGACCAGGCCTTCAAAATCAAGACAAACAAAGAAACTGGCATGGTATCATCGTTTGCCAATTTCGAAGACACGAGGGGCCCCCTGTCCTTATCCATCACAGAATGTAAAAGAATCGCCAGCCAATTTCTTTACAAGCTGTATCCTGATGCTAACCGTTACTTTTATATTAATGAGGTTATATCGGATACAGAGAATCATAAGGTCGCTTTTCACTTTACGCTGATATATGAAGGAATACCTTTTGGGCTCGCTTATCTATCAGTTAATGAAACAACCGGTAACATTGATTCCTTCTTCGGACCTGATCTTGATCCACTTACCCTGTCGCAACTCCAAACGCTGCCTGCAATTTCCCCTGAACAGGCCAGGAAACGATTCATTTCGGCTTTCGAGCTCGAACTGCTCTGGGATATTAACTACAAAGAGAACAGCGATGAATATTATGAACTTGTCTATAAACAATCCTCTAGGAGAATATCATACATTGAAGCACAGACTGGTGAAATCATATGGGCGAAGTTACATTAGAGACATTCCATATACAAAGAAATCACTACTAACGCATTTATTTAAAAATTTCAAAGGTGTAAAAAATGCATACCACTTATTGAATTATTGTCATGAATTCAAATTTTTTAAGAGGTTCTAAAAATCGGTTGAGTAAAGAGTAAATGGTATCGATTGTAATGTTTTTCATGATAAAGTGAGCCTAATGTATTGGAGTGAACATCTTGATAACAATAACAGTTAAAGCCCAGGAAATAATTAAAGGCATGCAGCAAAGTATGGAAGAGGAAACATTTTTGAGATTTGGTGTAAGAAGAGCATGTTGTAACCAGATGAACTATTCATTAAGTTTGACAAGATTTAAAACAGAACAAGAAGAAGAACTAGTTTTACATGGTATTAAAATTTTAATCGATCCATCTGATGCCCGATTTACGGATCAAACAAAAATTGATTATGAAGGTGATGGTTTTTTGATAAATAACCCTAATCCGTTAGTTTCACCATTAATCTATTAGAAGAAAAAGGGGGAACCACATTTGTAGCTTCCCCCCTTTTCTCTAAATCTATGTCAGTACCCTGAGTAAATCTATGCACATGTAACATCGGAAAATATAGAAACTGTTGTCCATTAAATAACACAAGAATATCTGAACTCAGATCAGTAAGAATTGCTCTATAAGATTTCCTTCCTGAGAGTTGAGCATCAATCTGTTCACCTAGTAATGCGCCCTCAACACTAATACTAATTCCTCCTAGGGCAATTAGCTAAATACCATTTGCACCCAATAGTATAATAAAAGCAGCGTCACCACGGTAGCTAAGGGTATGACTATTAGGGATACGTTTAAATAATCTTTCCAACTTATTTTCATTTTATTTTGTTTCAAGATATGCATCCAGATAAGGGAGGCAAGCGTACCAATAGGTAATAACAATGAGCCCATGTCACTCCCAATTATATTCGCGAGATAGATCGTTTTTAACGTGATTGGATCAAGTCCCATTTCTGTTAAGGTAATGGTACCAATCATTAAGGCTGGATGATTATTAAAAATGTTTGATAGAATCGAAACTAATCCTCCCATGACAAAACTCGCACTTAATAACCCCTGGTTTACAATTGGTTCACATATTTGCACGAGTATTGCTGTAAGTCCTACATTATGGAGGCCATAAATAATGACATACATAGAGAATGCAAATATCAGAATATGCCATGGTGTCTTTTTTAAGATATCAACAGGATTGGTTCGCAAATGATACCATCTCCACACCAGTAAAGATAAGGACCCAAGTACAGCAACCAATTCAATTGGTATGGAAAGATACGAAGCAACAAAGAGTAAACAGCGCACCACAAAGACATAGAGCAATACCTTTAACATAAATTTAGTACGTTGACGTTTTGTTTTAACCGACATTTTTCCCTTTAAAGGATGGAAATTCTTAGTAAAAAAACTATCCTCAATGTCATAAGTCAGATCGGGCAACTTTTTGGGCAATTTTTTCTTTACCACTACGAACATCAACCATGACATAAAGATTAAACCCAATGTTGCAGGTACAAACATCATGGCTGTATGCATATAAAGTGTCATATGCACAATTTGCAATGCGATTAAATTGACAATGTTACTAACCCCAATAGGAGCGCTAGAAGCAGTTGCAATCAGTGCTCCGCTCAAAAGATATGGAATGGCTTCATGCGGTTTCAGTCTAAGATTTTTCAGAAGCAATATCAATATGGGTGTCGTAATCATGATGCTACCATCGTTATTAAATAACAGGGTCATTAAAAAACATAATAATTGAATGTACCAATATAGGCGATATCCTGAACCTCTAGCAAGGGTAGCAAGTTTTGCAGCCGCCCAATGAAAAAAACCAAAACTTTCTAGTATGACAGCCATGACAATCGTTGCCATGATGGTGATCGATGCGCCCCCGATTTTATTGATAATATCCAAAATATCTCCACGTGATACTATGCCAGTTAGTAAAATAATACCCGCACCGATTGAAGCTGGCCACGCTTCATTTATACCTCCTGGCCTCCATAATATGACTATCATTGTCATGACGAACACAAAGATAGCCATTCCAATTTCGATATGCATGTTATTCTCCCCTTTTCGGGCCTTGAGCCATTGGACCCTACTTGTCCGATCCCTATATATATATTCCTCCTTATTAAAAAAGCACAAGATAGTAAACCACTTCTTCTAAATTGTACCTTTGTCCTTCTAGTAAAAATGTCCACTAAAGAGAGAAGTCTATACCTTTTAATCATGGTTAGGTACCTACTACATTTCACATATCTTCTAATAAGATCTATAGATTCCACTATTCCGGTTTGAAAAGAGAGAAACCACTATAGTGCTTTCCCCCTTTTCAAACCCTATATGGCCATCTGCTATTTCTACATCTAAAATTCTCCCAACATATGCTCTAAGTCATTTATTAATTGTGTAAGCTAATTCGTATATTGAGCAAATTCAATGGCTGAAGCCGCTTGTTCCTCCATCGACGATGCAATCTCTTCAGATGAAGCAGTTGTTTGCCGAGATACAGTATTTCTTCTATCATTCTTACCCCTAATGGAAAAACCCTTGAATTCTATAGAATCCAAGGGTTTCACATGGGGAATAATACGATTTATGTTGTAAGCAAAGATTTAGCGTAATGCTGCAGCTAAGCTTTCACCAAATTCTCTAGCTCCATCTGGGCCGTCACCTGTGATAATATCATCATGTGCAACAACATGTTGTTCAACATATTCAACATGATTAGCTTTCAATTCGTCAATTTGGACATCAACGGGGTAACACGCTGCTTTTCGTCCAGAAAGTAAACCTGTTTTAGCCACAGTTACAGATCCTGCACAAATTCCTGTGACAAGAACCATTTGCTCATGAGCTTGTTTCAAGTAGCTTTGTAATTCTTGATTGCCCCATAGATGATCGTTCGTACCAGATCCTCCAATTACAGCTATAGCATCAAAATCACTAGCTGAAACGTCAGAAAAGATCACTTCAGCATTTGCCTTACCTTGATAGTCACCAGTAATCTCACCTGTCTTTATACTTGCAATCGTTACTGTAACGCCTGCATTTTCTAATACTTCTTTTGGTTGAAATAATTCATCTTCATTAAAACGTTCTGGTGGTATAATAAGTAATGCTTTTTTACTCATATATGTCTTCCTCCTAATAATTGAAAAAGATTGTCTGTCCGACTACTCATATTGTAGCGCTGGTTTTAAACGTTGTGAAGAACGCACTTTTATGTGCGGAGGTTACCTAAAAGTTACTGGTAAAATAAAAAAGGAGTTAAATATCCATGTCAGAAACATTAAGAGATGAAATCAAAGAAAAAATCTTAAATGGCTATTATAATTGCGAAAAAGAACTTACTTTATCAATTTTCAGCGGCAAATGGAAAATCGTTATTTTATGGCATTTAGGTGTAGAAGGCCCACACCGATTCAGTGACTTACAAAGACTTTTCCCAAAAATATCTCATAAAATCTTAACGAATCAGTTGCGTGAACTTATAGAAGATGGTGTTGTTCACCGAGAAGTTTATCCTGAAGTTCCTCCAAAAGTTGAATATTCCATGACTGAACTTGGAATGACTTTACTGCCAATTGTTGAAATGATGTATGAGTGGGGAAAAAACAGAATGAATGAAATCAAACAAGAAATGCATTCTGAAAATGATAAGAACAATTAATGCGTACGTTTTTTTCACATAAAGTAGACCGACAATGAGATGTGTCGGTCTTTTATTAACACTGTGCAATTGGATATTTCCGAAAGTAAATGAATAAAGTGATTATATATAAACCAACTATTGCTTAAAAAAATCAATTAATGACAAAACATCACTGATTGACTACGATAATATACTTTTCATGCAATTTTTCCCATTCATCTTTTGGAAAGTCCATATAATGACCATTCAGTAAAGCACTCAGCATATCAAGGCAAACATGCCATCCTGCCAAATCTTTTGATGTATGGTCACTTAATGTGGGGATCGATTCTTTTAATACTAATAAACAACCATCAGTTTTAGGGGATAATTCGAAACGAACCCAACCGTCACCCCATTCGAATTCTAGGACGGAATGTTTTTGGAAGTCTCTTATCTTCATATCAAAAGATGAGCCAGTCCCATCATTCATATTAAATTTTATTGTCCCTTCTTTTTTAAGTTCCTCAATTTCAAGATTCGACATCCATTTTTCTAACTTATCATTTTCAGTTAAAGCAGCCCAGACCTGTTCTACTGAATGCTTTAGTAGACGTTCAAAGCGAGCAATATGTCCACCTTCAACTTTTTCTATTACTGCTAGCATATGTTATTCCTCCTCATTCAAATTTTTTAAGTGTATCAATCCTGCCGGTCA
>NZ_JBFUIB010000044.1:0-21071 GCF_056402095.1 Peribacillus sp. P4_C12 | reverse complement strand
GTGTTCCGCTTATCCTGGTCGGTTCTATTATATTAGGGGTATGCATGGTGTTGTTCCCTGCTATCCTTCAACCATACGTACGGAAGATTACCGGAAGCGATGATTTTGCCATCGGCCACTTTGGGACGATCGGGTATTTTGTTTCCGCGACTGTTGGAAAATGGTTTGGAAATAAGGAAAAGACGACGGAGCAGATTAAGGTTCCTAAATCTTTAGGATTTTTAAGGGACACTTCAGTCGCTGTATCACTTACGATGACATTGTTCTTTGTGATTGTTGCGTTGTTTGCGGGTCAAGACTATATTGAAACGAAACTATCCGGTGGTTCTAACTTCATCGTATTTTCATTCATCCAGGCCATTACATTTGCGGCCGGTGTGTACATCATTCTTGCAGGGGTGCGGATGTTAATTGCTGAAATCGTTCCTGCCTTCAAAGGGATTGCGGATAAAGTGGCGCCTGATACAAAGCCTGCGTTAGATTGTCCAACCATCTTTCCATTTGCTCCAAACGCAGTGATCATCGGGTTCTTATTCAGTTTTTTAGCTGGACTATTATCCATGTTCCTTCTTCCGGCAATAGGATTAAAAGTTATCGTTCCAGGGCTCGTACCACATTTCTTTACTGGGGCAGCTGCCGGTGTATTTGGAAATGCTACGGGTGGCCGACGTGGAGCGATGCTAGGATCATTTGCCAACGGTATCATTATTAGTTTTCTGCCTGCGGTTCTCTTGGTCTTCTTAGGAGATGTAGGGTTTGAAGGTACCACATTTGGTGATTCAGACTTCGGTGTGGTTGGACTCTTAATTCTAAGTATTATGAAACTATTAGGATTATCTTAATCTGATATTGAATAAGGAAAAAATCATATATCTGCCAACAGCCTAAGATCTTATAGATAGTAGGCTGTTGGCTTTTTTATTACATAATAGAAATGTATGAGGTGATGGTATGGATTATAAAGTAATTGTGCTAGATTTGGATGGCACGACACTGAATGAAATGAATACAGTGAATGAGACACTGAAAAATTACTTAATCGAACTTAGAGAAAGTGGAAAGTTGATTTTTATTGCAACGGGAAGAACGTTAAAAGAAGTAAGAGACGTTTTGCCGGCTGATTTGAAAGTGGATGGAATGGTAACTGCGAATGGAATGTCTGCATTTATTGGAAAGAAGCAGATTGTCGAACACACTCTGTCGCCTGAACTTGTGGAAGAATTGGTCGCCAAAGCAGGAGAGGGAGAGATTTATTACGAAGTTCATCCGAACAATGGATCACGGATGGCATTACTTAAAGATAAAGTCTTTATGGTTAAACAGGGTATGGGGCACAAGCCTGCAACAGTCGAAGAACATGAATGGCTATCTTGCAAAATCTACTCCCTAGAAGCATAGATTCTCAGTTTCCATAAAATTGCTAGCTTATGAAGTTAACACGAACGATTATTTTTAATTTTTTTACCAATGAAGTCCAGGTATCTTTTCCGCGTTTTACTCATGGGACTTCTAAAAGAAGATGGATAAAAATCACAATCTTATATGTAAGTACAGAACCTATTTTGATTAGCTCTATTTCAAAATGGGTTCTTTCTGTTTGATGATTAGGGGGCAATTTTTCTAGGTTTATTTGGGACAGTAATCTTGATGGGGATTTGGATATCAGGCCGTGAACGTGTTTCAAAGAAGAGGAAGAAAGAAATGGAGAAAATCGAAGTTCAGAAATTGTAATGTTTTGTTATAGAGTGTGGATAACTTAATTCATTAAATGATCAGACTATTTATAAGTTGGTTAGGGAATATGACAAGGAATCTTAAAAAAATCATCATACAATAGAAGAATCTTGTCAAAAAGAATCCTTTGCAAAAGGCAGCATCTCACCAAGTGATCTTAAGGATCATGCTCATCAATTGCAACCATTTCTATTTGATTCCAAAGATTTTCTAATCTTTTTGATAATATAACCAACAAAAAGGGGCTTCTTCAAGCAAAACCACTGTTTACGGTGGTTCAGCTTGAAATATTCAAATAAACCACCTACTGTTCCTGATGATAAACTTTTAGGGAAATAATTATTTTGTGGTTCTGGAGCGAAAATAAACAGATAGCAAAAACAAAATAATCTCAGTTAATGGATTATATAATCATACTTAAAGTTGAATTTCTATGATTAGAATATTCTGTATTTTGGTTATATCTATTTATTTTGTTGAAAAAATTTGAGGTTGATTAAGAATCCATTACGGCCTTAGCCCAATGAATCTCTTGTCACATATTGTTTATAGCAGTTTCTTTCCAATTCTCGCTTAGCTCTAATAAAAGCAATAAATTGTATCATTTCCTCTTCAGAAAGAGATATTCCATCGACAGCCAGCTCCAAATTTAAGGGATCCGTTAATTCCATGAATTGAACGGACTCTGTGGAAATCTCTTTAGGCAGAAAAGTTGAATGTTCAACTCTACCTAGAATGTAGTCAATCGAAGTCTCAAATAAATCAGCCATTGACTTAATAGATTCTAATGATGGACGACGATATCCGGACTCGTAACCTGCATATGTACTCTTGGCAATCCCGAGTCGATCAGCGGTGTATTGCAATGACCATCTTTTTTTCTTTCTTAATGAGATAATTCTGTTTAATATCATGTTCCAGTACTCCTTCTTTTTCTTATTCTTATACCATTATAATAATATAAAATGTACGCGAAGCGAATAATATTTTGCTTGATTTCCCTCTTTTATAAAATTATAATACAAATAGCGTTCGCGGAACGCGAATTTTAATGAAAAATGCATTTATTTCTGTCGTTATACTTATAGTAATTGTAAATACCGATATAGGTAACTTATAGAGGAGGTATAATTATGAAGAGGTTGATGCTTCTCACGACTGGTGGTACAATTGCTTCGTTAGAAGGGAAAAATGGACTGGTTCCAGAGATGAAAGCTGATGAAATTTTAGGTCATCTACCGGGTTTGGATTTACTCTGTCAGATTGATAGTAAGCCTTTGATGAATATTGATAGTACAAATATGCAACCGGAATATTGGTCTGAAATGGCAAAATCCATCCATGAACACTACCATGATTACGATGGCTTTGTAATCACCCATGGGACAGATACAATGGCCTACACTTCAGCTGCGCTCTCATATATGTTACAAGATGTAGAGAAACCAATTGTGGTTACAGGGTCTCAAATCCCAATTGCCTTTAAAAAAACAGATGCCAAAAGAAATATCTCGGACGCAATTCGGTTTGCTTGTGAAGGGATCGGAGGAGTATATGTAGTTTTTGATGGTAGAGTCATTCAGGGAACAAGGGCTATTAAATTGAGAACGAAAAGCTATGACTCGTTTGAAAGTATTAATTACCCTTATGTTGCTACTATATATAAAGATAAAATAGAGTATAATAAGTCTGTTCATTTATCAAAGAATAAGGAAGTTAAATTAGATACTTCCCTTTGTACAGATGTTGCTTTGGTAAAGTTACATCCTGGAATTAAGCCAGAATTCTTTGATTTTCTGAAAAACGAATATCAGGGGATTGTAATAGAAAGTTATGGAAGCGGCGGTATTCCATTTCACGGAAGAAACATTTTGGAGAAATTGAATGAATTGGCAGAGTGTGGAATATCTGTTGTCATTACTACTCAATGTTTAGAGGAAGGGGAGGATATGGATATATACGAAGTGGGGCGTAAAGTAAATCAGAATGTAATCATTCGTTCCAGAAATATGAATACAGAAGCCATCGTTCCTAAATTGATGTGGGTATTAGGCAAGACACAGGATCCACAAAAGGTGAAGGAAATGATGGAAACACCAATTGCAGAAGATATTACATTTTGAAACATGGGGGAGCAGGGGAAATGATGATAGACGAGAGAACATGCCGAATTGAGAAAGACTTTCTAGGTGAAAAGGAAATACCAGCAGATGTTTATTATGGAATACAAACTATGCGCGCTGTAGAAAATTTTCCGATTACCGGTTACAAAGTCAATGAAGAAATGATTCGTGCACTAGCCATGATAAAAAAAGCAGCCGCTTTAGCAAATATGGACACAAAACGTTTGTATGAAGGAATTGGAAGCGTTATCGTTAAAGCTTCAGATGAAGTGATCGATGGAAAATGGCATGAATATTTCATCGTTGATCCAATTCAAGGTGGCGCGGGTACATCGATGAATATGAATATCAATGAAATCGTTGCGAACAGAGCGTTAGAATTAATGGGGCACGAAAAAGGTGACTATGCAAAAGTTAGTCCAAACAGCCACGTTAACATGTCGCAGTCAACCAATGACGTATTTCCAACTGCTATTCATTTATCAACACTACGACTATTAGAGCAGTTAATAAAAACAATGACAAAGATGGCGTCAGTATTAAAGGCAAAAGCAAAACAATTTGATCATGTTATCAAAATGGGCCGTACACATCTTCAGGATGCAGTGCCAATTCGTCTCGGGCAAGAATTTGAAGCATATAGTCGCGTGCTAGAACGAGATATAAAAAGAATTAGTCAATCACGTCAGCATTTATATGAAGTGAATATGGGAGCAACAGCTGTTGGAACTGGATTAAATGCAGATCCACGTTATATCGAAAATGTTGTTACTTATTTAGCTGAAATTAGTGAATTGCCACTTGTAGGTGCAGAACATTTAGTAGATGCAACACAAAATACGGATGCCTATACTGAAGTGTCAGCTGCATTGAAAGTATGTATGATGAATATGTCTAAAATTGCTAATGATTTACGTTTGATGGCATCAGGGCCAAGAGCTGGGTTAGGTGAAATCTCGCTTCCGGCACGTCAACCAGGTTCATCAATAATGCCAGGAAAAGTAAATCCAGTAATGCCAGAATTAATTAATCAAGTTGCTTTCCAAGTAATTGGGAATGATAATACGATTTGCTTAGCATCAGAAGCAGGACAATTAGAATTAAACGTAATGGAGCCTGTACTTGTATTCAATTTATTGCAATCAATTAGCATTATGAATAATGCATTCAATGTCTTTACAGATTATTGTTTAGAAGGTATTGAAGCGAATGAGCAACATTTAAAAGATTATGTCGAACAAAGTGTTGGAGTGATTACAGCAGTCAACCCGCACCTTGGTTACGAAGTGGTTTCACGTATTGCACGTGAAGCGATTTTAAAAGGCAAATCAGTTCGCGAACTTTGCTTACAGTATGATGTGTTAACAGAAGAAGAATTAGATTTAATTCTAAACCCTTATGAGATGACAAAGCCTGGTATTGCGGGTGCTTCTCTTTTCGATCGAGAATAACTTTAATATATAGAATTTTTATTGGAAGAACTATGCCTATTATGCCCTAAAGGTTAAAGGCATAGTTCTTGATTTTTTATTCTTAATTTGAACTTTTGAGTTAGCCTTTAGTGAAGGCTAACTTTTTTTTAGATTTAGAAGCTATTTTGGGGGCAGCATTCTACCAAGACCCCATAGAAACGCATTGACTACTCCTAGAATTAAAGGCTAAGGAAACTAGGATGTTTCTGATATTACGTCCTTTGTTCAGAAATTTAGGGAAATATCATAGGCAAGTGTAGTATAAATTTAACTTGTACATGACATTTGTCATATGCTAGTCATGACACCAGGTACTAACAATGTCATTTTCCTTCCTTTATAATATGAAGTAACAACAAAAACAAAAGGAAGTGCATTTGAATAATGACCATACAAAATACTAAAAACTTGAGAAAACAAGTTGCTCCTTTTGAACAATCAACCACAAAGGAAAGTATATGGCAGATTATCAATACGTTGGGGCCATTTATTATCTTATGGTACTTAACCTATATAAGCCTTTCCGTTTCTTATTGGCTAGCATTAGTTCCAGCCGTGATAGCTGCTGGCTTCTTGACACGAATTTTCATTATTTTTCATGATTGTACCCATCATTCATTTTTTAAAAGCCGTCGTATCAATAGAATAGTGGGGACAGCTATGGGTGTTTTAACGTTATTCCCGTTTGATCAGTGGGG
This sequence comes from Peribacillus sp. P4_C12, assembly GCF_056402095.1. Lineage (NCBI taxonomy): Bacteria > Bacillati > Bacillota > Bacilli > Caryophanales > Bacillaceae > Peribacillus > Peribacillus sp. P4_C12. The sequence continues at coordinate 15,044 of NZ_JBFUIB010000044.1, read as the reverse complement.
GCATGAGCATTCTGTTCATCACGCTACAAGTGGTAATTTAGATAAGCGAGGTACGGGAGATATTTGGACACTTACGGTGGATGAATATTTGGCAGCACCACTTAAACTACGTTTAGCCTATCGTTTTTATCGCAATCCATTGGTAATGTTCGGAATAGGTCCAATTTATGTTTTCCTTCTTAAAAATAGATTTAACCGAAAAGGTGCTCGAAAGAAGGAAAAAATGAATACCTATTTGACGAATGTACTAATCGTTGTTTTAGTAGGATTACTTTGCTTGGCAGTTGGTTGGCAGTCGGTTCTTTTAGTACAAGGTTCCATATTCTTAATATCAGGTTCAGTAGGCATTTGGCTGTTTTACGTACAGCACACATTTGAGGATTCTTATTTTGAAGAAGATAAGGAATGGGAATATGTAAAAGCAGCAGTGGAAGGAAGTTCTTTTTATAAGCTTCCAAAACTGATGCAATTCCTTACTGGTAATATCGGATACCATCATGTGCACCATTTAAGTCCAAGGGTACCTAACTATAAACTAGAAGAGGCACATAATAATACCCTTCCTTTAAAGAACGTACCAACGATTACTCTTGCTACAAGCTTGCGGTCAATCCGTTTCCGCCTGTGGGATGAGGAAAATAAGAATTTTATTGGCTTCAAAGATTTAAGATATGTAGCGGAAAAAAGTGTTTCTGCTAAAGTGAAATCTGAGATATAACTGCACCATTTATGGACAGACTCCCCTTGATTATTGGGGGAGTCTTTAATTAATATAAAACTGCCCGGTAAGGAGAGAACTTAAATGATTCGAATTGTAATTGCAGAGGATCAGGAAATGCTGTTAGAGGCAATGAGTTCCCTACTTAATTTTGAAGAAGATATTGAAGTTGTCGGGCAAGCGCGTAATGGAGAAGAGGCACTTACACTTGTGCACCAATTACAGCCGGATGTTTGTATCATGGATATAGAGATGCCTGAAATGAGTGGACTTGAGGCAGCAGAAGCTTTAAAGCCATTTGATTACAAAGTAATTATTTTAACAACTTTCAGGAAAAATGGTTATTTTCAACGTGCGTTAAAAGCTAATGTAAGAGGATATTTATTGAAGGACAGCCCAAGTGACGAGTTAGCCTGTTCGATTCGCAGTATAATGGATGGAAAGCGAATTTACTCCCCCGAACTTATAGATCATGCTTCCAACAATAATGAACAGGAAATGGGAGTGTTAGGACTGTTGGCCGATGCTCAAACCACAATTGAACCCTCTAATCAGCAAAGTAACACAATTGGGACTGTAAGAAAATATTTTTCAACAATCAAAGATAAAATGAAATTACCAACCGGTTAGAAATTATTAACTTCACCCAAAAATAAACACTTCTCAGGAATCTACTTGTGAGATTTATGTTGTAATAGATTAAAAATTCTTTTTGAACTCTTTTTCTATTGTGGAAAGGAGTTTTTGTTTTTTTTATGACCAAAGGGATAAGAATCACGGGTCGAAATCCTTCAAAAAACCGCAAGTATGACGAGCAAACTTTGCTTGAATTTTGGTTGGAATATCAGATTAAGAGATGGCAGATCATAAAGGAAATTAAAAGGAACCTGAATCAATCGGTTCCTTTTGATTTTTCCTCATATTGTAAAATCTGATTAAGAGCATACGTGAAGGTTTATTCGTTAATAATTTTCAACTCTTTCAGAACATCTACTGTAATCGTCTTTGCTTTGTTTCCGCTTCCGTTAATGTTCGTTGCAAAGGCCCATTTCCCTTTCTCTGTTTCGATGTAACCTACATACCAGCCTAATCCCAGATCGGAAAGGCGTGTACCTGTTTTTCCGTGGAGAACATATGAGTCTGCTTCTTCATTAATCATGATTCTTTTTACTGTTCTCATATGCTGTTTATCAAAGGGCAGTTTTTCTTCTACGAGGTTCTCCATAAAATGAACTTGTTCTTGGGCAGATATTTTTATGCTGCTGTCAAGCCAGAAATGATCAATCCCACCGGATATATCCTGGTTACCATAATTGATTCGTTTCACGTATTTCTGCATATCCTCTGCACCAATATCCCGGGCCATATCTTGATAATACCAGATCACTGAATGTCTCATGCCTGAAGCCAGCGTATGATCCCTATTCCAATCCTCAAATTCCCTAAGTACACCATCCCAGCGCTTAACTTCATATTCATCATGTACGGCTTTTGTCTGTAAGCCGATTAATGCATTTGGCACTTTAAAAGTCGATTCTGGAGTAAAGCGCACTTTACTTCTCTTTTTGTTATAGATATATACCGTATCAGATTTAATGTTTTGTATTACGGTTGTCCCTTGTACCCCATCGAACGATTCCCCAACTTGCAGTACTTTCACCTTCTGGTTGTTTGCACTTACTTGAATGCTGCTCATTGAACCACTAAATAGGAGTACAATAAGCATTAGAAATACCTTTAGGATTTTCATTTCACACTCTCCTTAAAGTCATGGATTGATGGATCAGCAGCAATGCAGGCCTTCATTACTGCAATCAAAAATAGTTAACAAGATTTGATAGCTAAAGTATACTTATTTCCGTTGAGAAACTAAACGATGTTTTTCTTATGCTGTGCCCATACAGATTAGAAGGGAAGGGGAAAATAGTGAGGATATACGAGGAGATTATCGAGGTCATTAATCATCGGGTAGCGCAAGGTTTATTGGGGACAGGGAGCAAGCTGCCTTCTATCAGGGCTTTATCGGACGAGCTCTCTTGCAGTAAAAACAGTGTGATCAAGGCGTACCAGGAAATGGAGAATAGACATTTAATCTATTCTGTTCCCAAGAGCGGTTATTATGTTGTCGAGGACTACTCTTTTCGCCAAAAGGATCACATAGAGAATAAGAAAATAGATTTTTTGTCTGCAGGTCCCGATAAACATTCAATGCCATATCTTGACTTTAAACATTGCATTAACCAGGCGATTGATTTATATAAAGAAGAAATGTTTTCCTATTCAGAGATTCAAGGATTGCGTTCGCTTCGTTTAGAGCTAGTGAAGCATTTACAGGACCTCCAGGTTTTTACCATACCCGAAAGAATATTTGTTGTAACTGGATCTCAACAAGCCCTTCATCTTTTTGTCTCACTTCCATTTCCCAACGGAAAGAATAATATTTGCATTGAACAGCCAACACATACTGGATTCATTGAATCTCTAAAACATCAGAATGCTGTTGTTTATGGAATAGAGGTAACGAAAACTGGGATAGATTTGCATGATTTGGAACAAATATTTAAACAGAATAGCATCAAGTTCTTTTACATAACTTCAAGGTTTCATAACCCAACTGGTTATAGTTATTCGAATGCTGAAAAAAAGAAGATTGTGGAATTGGCACAACAATATGATGTCTATATCGTTGAAGATGATTATATGGGAGATCTTGATTTCAATTTGAAGCAGGACCCGATGTTTGCCTATGATACCTCAGGAAGGGTTATCTATACAAAAAGCTTTTCTAAGATATTACTTCCTGGTTTGAGGCTGGGCCTGACAGTCATACCTGACTCGATGAAAGAAGTATTTTTGCAGGCCAAATTTGCTGCAGATTTACATACCCCGGTTCTTACACAGGGTGCACTAGAAATTTACTTCAAAAATGGAATGTTTCATGCACATATAAAAAAAATGAGGGAGATGTATAGAAACAAAGGGAGGCTATTACAAACAGCCTATAGAGATCATCTGCCATCTTCTGCTTCTTTTTCCGGTTCATTATCGGGTTTTTATTCAACCATTGAATTACCTTATCCTCTAAAAGCTAAACATCTCATTGAACATTTAATGATGGAAAGTGTGTATGTGGACGATGTTGGAAAAATGTACATGCCAGAATGTAAAAAAGAAAATGTTATTCGACTTAGTGTTTCTCAAATTGAAGATGATTCTATCAGTATTGGTGTACAAAAAATTGCCGATTCTATTAGGAAACTTCTTAAACAGAGAAACATGTCTATATAAATTTATGTAAAATATGACTAGGTGACAACTAATTAACTCAAAGGACCTAATTTAGAATCTGTTTCTGGGAATGGTGAAGCGCAGTCTTAGAAAGCAGAATAACTCTAAAGAATAGAAGATAACTAGCTAAATTAAACCTCTATAAAATTCTGAGAAAACGGGAGATTACACTTTATATTAAGGGAGTATCGTGTAAATAGATCTGCTATACTTTATTATTAAGATACGTATGAAGCTCGCTTTATTTGTCGTAAAGGTTCCTAGAAGTTTATTTGTTTATAGCTAAAGAATTGTATTTGACACGAGGTGATTAATAATGAAGCTATATCATGATTCACAGTTTATCAGGGGTACCTACCTTAAAAGAGATCAAATTTCCTCATATGAAAATTTCCCACTTAATCTACCTGTAATTAAGCACTTGCAAGAATTAACTTTTCATCCCAATGTTACTTATATTATAGGTGAAAATGGAATGGGGAAGTCAACCTTGCTTGAAGGGATTGCTATTGCATTTGGATTTAACCCAGAAGGTGGAACTTTAAATTTTAACTTTTCCAGTTATGATTCACACTCGAATTTAGAACAATATCTCCGTTTGAAAAAGGGGGTATATAAGCCGAAGGATAGTTTTTTCTTTAGGGCGGAAACCTTTTATAATTTAGCTACAAATATAGAGGAATTAGACAAGGAGCCATCGAGTGGTCGAAAAATTATAGATTCCTTTGGAGGAAAATCACTTCACCAACAATCTCATGGTGAATCTTTTTTTTCAGCTTTTATAGAACGATTTCAAGGCAATGGTCTGTACATCCTCGATGAGCCTGAAGCAGCTTTGTCACCACTGAGACAAATATCGATGTTAGCCAGAATAAATGAACTTGTTAATCAAGGGTCCCAGTTTATCATTTCCACCCATTCTCCGATAATTATGGCCTATCCAGATGCTAAAATTATTGAAATAAAAGAGGGTGGATTGAGTGAAGTAACTTTAGAGGAGTCCAATCACTATTTATTAATGAAACAGTTTTTTGAAGATAAAGATCGGTTGCTTCATCATCTATTCCAATAAGTGTAGCTTCAATGTTCTTTTACTAACGGGTGCTTTACTACAATTAGGGAGGTTGCTGAGGCGACCTCTTTCTTATGCAACTAAAGGGGCAGGTTAGCTGAAGAAGGAATTTTCACATTTTTACTTGAATATATCTAGGAAAAGACTATAGATGGAGGGCTGTTTATGGCATTAGTTTCAATCTATACTGTTGGTAGGCTAAACCACCCCTATGACCACCCTGCCTCTCGTGAATTTTTTCAAGTGGGAAATGAAGTATATCGTCAGGCAACTAAATCAGGACTTATAGAGGCGTTTTCACCTGAAGGAGTCCCTTTCCCAGACGAAACCGTAAAGGGAAATGGTTCTCCTATTCTCACACTAACTGTATGGAGAAGCCTTCAATCCTTATATCGCTTTACCTATTCAGGACAGCATATGCAAGCATTACGAGATAGAAGCAGATGGATCGAGCCATATCCAGAGAAACACCTTTCTTATGTAGTTTGGTGGACAGAAAAGGAGACGGATGTCTCATGGGAGGAGGCCTTCAAGAGATATAACTATTATATTCAGCATGGTCCCACTCCTTTTGCATTTGATTTTAAGCATGCATTTGATGAAAAAGGAGAGACGTTCTTGATTAAGTAGCAGGGTTACCCTTTATTAATTGGGAAATTATCCATTGATAAAGTATCAAACTAGAAAAAAGCTAATCAACTATTACGGTTTTACTGGTACGCATATTTCGCAATAAGGGTTATTAATTATATCACCAGTGTATCTTTCCAAGATGGGCTTGTTATCAATTTGATATCCATAGCTTTGTATAGATGGAAAAATTTCAGCATATGCTTTTTGAATATCTTCTGCTGACCTAAACTAATTCTTCTTAAACGAACTGTTTCGATACTTCAATAATGAAGTGTCGCTTTTTTCTTGTAGAGCAAATGGGAGTGAATAGTTCAGTAATTTGCACGCTCGAATATAATGAAAAAGGGATGTAGTTTTTTTATCGCCAATGCCAATGAAAGGTGTAATGATCAAATACTTAAGATGAAAGGAAACCTTTATTTATGGTACAAACTTCAAGATTCATTTCTAGAGCTGCTGTTCGCGGATCTGCAAGTGGTTTACTATTCATGGCGTTTTTCGGTACGCTTTGGGCAGGCACAGGTGTAATGGGATTGCAAGGTTGGGGATTTCCTTACGTGGAGTTAGCTGCTGTTTTCATAGGTATTACGTTGATTATTGGCGGGATTTCATTAATACGAGCATCAAAACGATTATCTAATCAGGTCTCACAAGAAGATGCCAGGCGCTGGAAGCGTATAAGGTTTTGGTTTAACATAACCTTCATTGCGGAAGGTTTGGCAATCGGGATTGCAATTGCCATCTGTAACGCAACTAATTTTACTGATCTAATACCGGCAATTATCGCCTTAATTGTGGGTATTCATTTTTTACCTTTGGCGCATCTTTTTCAATTAAGAATCTACTATGTTACCGGAATACTCCTCTGTTTACTTGCGATTATTACATTACTGGTTGTGCCTGAGAGTGTCACGCTGTTTGAGCATCAAATCATTGCACCGTTGTCGATAATCGGCTTTGGCTCCGCACTAATCCTTTGGACAACTGGATTGACGATATGGCTAAAGGCTAAAAAATTGCTAGGTATCGTCCCGCAATTATAACCTAAATAGTGAGACAGGACTTTACTTCGAAAAAGTGCGTCTATTGTACAAAAATGTGAAATGCAGAGTAATTTTCTTATACAGCTAATTGGGAAGGCGTGAATAAAGCTTCCTAGCGCCATACCAAAAGCCACTGAATTGGTAGGCGATCTAAACACGATGATTGAAGAGTTCATCATGACAGATGAAATTTGAGAAAAGGTGAAGGACGATCCATATGAAGTCATTATCAAAAGCAAGGATGAGAAAACGAATGACTTAAAGGAAGAGGGACTGTCTTATATAAAATAAGGCAGTCCCTTCAGTTTATTATGTTATTTTTTTAATTCAATAAATTGGTAGGACCCCAATCCATGATTATTATTTGTTTCCTCATATACATAATCCGAACGAAATATAGCAAGAGTTGCATTATGCTCTTGTATCTACATAACGTTTATTCGGTTTATTTGAGCTAACTTCAAAAGAGGTACCAATTAGTGTTTTATAGGATTCAACATATTCTAATAGAAAATGTTGAATGATTAGTACGTACTTATACATAGGACAGGTAACCCTAACATTGTTCCAAAATCGGCCCGTATGTATCCGTTCGTCGATCCCTTAAAAATTGTAGGAGATTTCTTGCAATCTCGATTTCTTTTATATTGATTTCCTGGACCAGGATTCCTTCCTCTTCATCTAATGATTGGACAATATCCCCCATTGGATTGCTTATGAAACTTCCACCATAGAATCTCATATCTTTTTCTTGGCCGACTCGGTTAACCGCAGCTACAAATACTCCATTGTGAATGCCGTGTGAAGAGATGGCTTTGGTCCAGGTTCTTCTAGTGGATAGCTCTGGATGATCCGGCTCCGAACCAATTGCGGAGGGATAGAATAGTATATCTGCTCCCTTCAATGTCAAAATACGGGCTACCTCCGGAAACCACTCGTCCCAGCAGATGCCGATTCCAATCTTCCCAAATTTCGTATCGTACACTGGATACCCTGTATTTCCTTGCGTAAAGTAATATTTTTCATGGTATTGGGGCCCGTCTGGGATATGGTTTTTCCGTGTTGTGCCTAAATGTTGTCCATTTTCGTCAAAAACTGCAGCACTATTAAAATAAATCCCTTTTGCTACCCATTCATAGAAGGGAACGATTAACACGATTCCTAGCTCTTTGGAAAGTTCCTGCATCTCCTTTATAGCTACGTGGTCTAAAGGGATTGCTAATTGATAATTCTCTACAGAAACTGTTTGAGCAAAGTATTCAGAATGATAGAGTTCCTGTAAACAAATAACCTTTGCTCCTTGAGCTGCAGCTTCTCTGACCTTCACTTTTGTTTTTTCTACATTCACTTCAATTCGTTCATCACAAGTCAATTGAATTAATCCTATCTTCACTTTGCTCATATGGATACCTCCCCAACAATTTCATGGACAACCCTTCCGTCTACCATGGTAAAAACAACATTTGCATTTTTGATTTCCTCATATGGGACATCAAATAAGTTACGGTCAAGGACAATAATATCTGCAAGTTTTCCAGCCTCAATTGTTCCTAGTTCTTTTTCACGGAAAGACCCATATGCCGGAGCCGCAGTATAAGCAAGTAGCGCATCCTTTAATGAAATTCGTTCCTTTTCATCCCATGTTACACCTTCATCATCTAGCCTTGTAACAGCACGATAAATCCCTGACAACGGTTCCAACTTTACAACTGGATAGTCGGTGCCAAATACAACATTTGTGCCATTATCTATCATCGTTTTTAGTAAAAAGGTATATTTCATTCGCTCTTGCCCGATTAAGTCCTCGTACACCTCCCTTTGTGAAACGTTGATATGTTCTGGCTGAACAGAGGCAAGTACTCCTAGTTTGTTAAACCTTTCAATGTCATCAGGATGAATCATTTCTACATGCTCTATTACATGACGGGAATCTCTCACCCCGTTTTTCCGCTGTGCTGCTTCAAAAGAATCCAAGGCTAATTTAACCGCTCCATCCCCAATACAATGGAAGCGAACCCGAAAGCCTTCTTTATCAGCTTCTACTGTCCAATTTTTAATCGTCTCCTCAGGAAAAACTGTATTCCCCTTTGTCGTTGGATTGTTTGCATATTCATCTAGCAAATAGGCAGTATGACTGGTGGTGACTCCATCGACAAACTGTTTGAAGCCACAGAATTGAACCAAATTGGATGTATATTTCTCACGTAAACTTTTTGCCAGTCCCAAATCTCCGTTTAAGGGAGCAACAAAATGAATTCTTGCAGTTAACTTACCTTGTTTTTCATATTCACCATACAATTCAGCTTCTTCCACACCCATTTCTGGGATCCTTAATAAATCATGAACAGAAGTAACTCCGTATTTAGCTGCTTCACGTAAAAAATTATCGAGTAACTTATCTTGCATTTCAAGATTAATAGGTAATGCTTTCGTGACAAAACCTACAGCGTGCTCAAGTAATAATCCTGTAGGCTCCCCATTTTCATCCCTAACAATCTCGCCGTATGGAGGATTTTTCGTATTTTTATCGATCCCTGCCAATTCCAACGCTTTGGAATTCACCCATGCACTATGAAATTCAGCCTGATATAACAGTACAGGTCTGTCCGAAATTACTTCGTCCAAGAAGGATCGGTGCGGCTGCCCATCCTCCCAAAGGCTTTGTTCCCAGCTACACCCTATGACAAAGGGGTCATCTATTTTGGTGTCTGCGTATGCTTTAACCATCTCAGCGGCATCTTTTGCCGATTTCGCTGAATTGAGCCGAACGCTATCATTCAATAAACCTCCTAACAACAAATGGATATGGAAGTCATGGAAACCCGGCATAATCAGTTGATCACCAAAATGGTAAATCTTCGTCTGACTATCTACATATTCAGCAAAACGACCTAATTCTAAAATTTCTATAATTTTATTTTCCTTGATTAATATAGACGCTGGAACGGGAGAGTCTGTTGACCCGGTTAAAACTGCATTCCCACTAATAACAATATCTGCTATGATCGGCATTGTAACCTCTCCTTATAGAGTAAAATCTTATTTTCGCATGCCACTTGTTTTATTTAAAAAGTGCAAGTTCTATGCCAAATTAACTCTGGCTGTTCACCTAATCCTATAAAATTGCTATTACTTTTGATTATTGTATCTTCTTTAATCATGATAATTTCCCCTCTATTTTTTAAGTATGCTCACCTGATAAGTTTATTTCTGGTGGTGACTCTTTAAATCCTTTTGTTAATACCAGCATGTATACAAACCCAAGCACGAACCAAATCCCTCCAAGTACTTTTGAGTGAATATCTAAGTTCACAAGTAACCATAAATCAAGAACGGCTCCAATAAGTGGGATGATTAAATATAGAATGGTTCCTTTGAAAGATCGCTGTTTGTTCTTGATAAAGTAATAAAAAATTACAGAGAGATTAACACAAGTGAAGGCAAGGAAGGCTCCGAAGTTTATAAATGAAGCAACTAATGTCAAACTTAAAACTAATGCAAGTAGTGAAAACCCACTAATTACAAGAATGTTATTAACAGGAGTGTTATATTTTTTATGAAGAGTTCCGAAGAATCGCTTCGGTAATTGTCCATCACGCCCCATTGCATAGAGGACACGTGATGCACTTGCTTGAGAAGACATTGCAGATCCAAAGGCGGTGAATCCATAAACAGCTAAGAAGAAAGTAGCAAATGTTTTTCCGCCAACTAATGTAATAATTTCATTAGCTGCAGCATCCGCATTACTGAACGTATCATATAAAGGCCATACGTTATGTGCAAAATATGAAACGGCTATAAATAGAATTCCTCCTGTAAACATGATGATATAGATTGCGCGGGGAATGGTTTTTTCAGGTTGAATCGTCTCTTCAGCAAATGCTGTAGCAGAATCAAATCCAAGAAATGAGAAACAAAGAAGTGCTGCTCCTGCGACTATGAAAGAAAAGTGCTCATTCGTATTATAAAAAGATTCAAAACTCCAAAGTGTACCCGTTCCTGTGCCACCGGTAATTTCACGGATGGATAATCCGATAAATATAGCGATGAAAAGAAGGGCTAAAATTGTAAGGAGAGCATTTGCTTTCGTCGCCATTTTTACGCCTATCACATTAATCACTGTCACAATCAACAGTAAACTTAATACCCAAACATATGCCGGTATAGATGGAAAAGCTGCCGAGAAGAAAATGCTAAATAATAAGTAATTGACCATTGGAATGAATAAATAATCCATTAAAATCGACCAACCTACGAGAAAACCAGCATAAGAATTGATTGATTTTTGTGTGTACGCATAAGCAGAACCTGCTGAAGGTATAACCTTTGCCATCTGTCCATAACTATATGCCGTAAAGAACATCACACCTAAAGCGAGTAAGTAGGATCCTGGAACCATACCATGAGATAATTGAGCCGCGATTCCATATGTACTAAACACAGTGGCCAACGCCATAAATGAAAAACCAAATAGAACGACAGGAATAAGCGTTAACGACCTCTTCATCCCTTTTGAATCTGACATATAACAACCCCCTTTATTTCTGTTTTAGTTTCTACACATAAAACAAAGCAAAAAATATGCCATTTTGTCTTTTGTGGTGACACAAGCCTTAAGAAATCCTTTATCAAATGAGAAGAAATTTGTACTTGAAACCACAATTAAGTTCCAAAAACATGTAAAATTGCATACCTTATTCAAATTTGCATAAAAAATCATCCTATTTAAGGTAATCTACTTTAAAAGGATGTCATTGTTATTCGTAGCACTAACAGGGCAGTTTAGTTGAAGATGAACTGAATAAATAAATAAATAAAAACAGCCAGGTTCTGGCTGTTTTTTTATAAAAAATCCAAATTCTTGAAAATAAAAAAATCAATCAGATTTATGGGATAATTTTATGTTCCAGTTTTTCTCTATAAATTGAATTGCAGGTTGTAAATTTGTTTTGTTAGCAATTGAAATGACAGTGGGAACCACAGAAGGGTCCGTTTTGGATAAATTAGGGATCCGTGGATTTAACCGAAAAAAACGATTTCCTAGAAGCTGAGAACTGACCATGGATTCATAGTAACCGGATCCACTAGCGACTATTTGAAGAAATGGCAGTAAGGGTTCATTGGGAGATCGGTCCAAAAGAACTCCCCAATTTGGGGGAAGGTTTTTCATATTTTCGGGGCGTATGTTATCTGCACTCACCATCCCCCACCCCTTCGTATCTCTTCTTAATTGAGTCGGCTCTTCACCTGTTCCAATGGATAATACCGCAATTTGATCCAAAGGCTGTTTGGCTTTCCCCACTGCAAACGCAATACTGGCTGTACTGGGGTTAGTTGCTACTGTATACCCATCCACGTAGTTCTGATAGGCTCGTTGTGTCGCAGGAGCACCACTGCTCCGTAGTATTACATCACTCGCTTTCTCATTTAAATAGGGAGAGCCAGGAAAGTTGTGGAATAACACAGGAGTCCAACGATTCAGCTCCGGTGAGAATAAATGAAATGCAGGGACAACAATTCGTCTTTTTAAGTCTTTGAGGAGAAGATCTGGTGGGAAAAAGGTTTCTACCGCTTTAATGAAACCAGAATAAGGTAATTGTTGGTTATAAACAGGTCCACCTGGTCGGGAAACGCTGAATGCCGGCAGGATTTTATCCTTAAAAAACTGGAGTGTCTCCTTCGGCGATCTTCCACTTGCTAACGCAAGGGCAGTGAATGAACCGATTGAATTTCCCGAAAAAACATTGGTTCGACTAATTAATTTTGGGTTTTGCTGAGCCAGTCTGTTCAAAAGTTGTAAACTTAAAGCACCTAAGGTACCGCCTCCATCAAAGGTCATGATCCGATATTTTGTCAAAGCTGATTTCTCCTTTCTAATCTGATCATAAGTATCATTCAGTATATGTTTTATTTCGTGTCTAATGAATACCTCTTTGACCTGAAATCCTTCAGGAGCCGGATTATGTAGCTAAACATCCAAGGAAAGACTCCATCGAGTATATAAAAAAATACTACGACGAGGATAGAGGAGACTACGTTTGAGTGGCAGTACGTGCATACCAAAGCTACAAAGGTTACTTGGCCATTATTATGGACGAAAAGATAATAATGATTTGATCATGTTCGCTTCTACACAAAACGTAAAATGATAGTTTCTTTAAGGAGGGAGAAATCGTATGAAAAAGAAACATAAAAAAATATTATCTATGACAGTAGCTGTATTTGTGAGAAAATCTTATTAAACTGAGGGAGTTTAATAAGATATCTTCCATCTGTTTAATTGAGTGCCAGCTCATGTTATAATGGATAACTTAAGATAATTACTATTTTTACCTATAATTGAACGGATGCCAAGAAAAGCCTCCGCATAGCGATAAAATATGGAGGTGTAAGAATGAATAAACAATGGACGATTGGTAAAATTAAAGAATTTGTTGAGAAGAATTCGGAAAGTAAGTTGCTAACGACGGAATATCACGGTTTTTCTCAAAAGTTACTATTTAAATGTACATGTGGTAGCAACTTTGAAAAAACATTTACGAAATTTAAAAATAATAACCAACGTAAATGTGACGTGTGCCAACCGCCTAAAGCGGCACGATAATGTATAGCGAATAAACGAAGTGCCGATTTCTATTAAAGAGAAGTTGGCACTATTTTTATTTTAGGGGGAATAAAGTGGATTTCACTAAAGGGGCATATTAGTTGAAGAGTGCTGTTTGACCTTTGTTCAACAATTGGGCCATTTAATGGAATATTAACTGGGCTTTGGTTGACAAACTGAAATGTATTCTTCAAAGTAACGATATATACTTAATTTATGTAATTAACTTTCTGAATTATTAATTATTTGAGTGGAGGAATTATGAAACTAGGTGCATTCTCTGTAAGTTTAAGTGTAAAAGACATTAACAAATCAAAATCATTTTACGAAAATTTAGGATTTCAAGTCTTTGGAGGGGATATTACCCAAAATTGGCTCATTATGAAAAATGAAAGTTGCATAATTGGTCTATTCCAAGGAATGTTTGAAAAGAACATTCTAACTTTTAATCCAGGATGGAATGAAAATGCCGAAAATCTCAATTCGTTTACGGACATTCGAGATATTCAAAATCAGCTTAAAGAAAATGGAATTAAAATACTGTCTGAAGCAGATGAAACAACCGAAGGGCCTGCAAGTTTTACAATTGAAGATCCTGATGGTAATCCCATTCTTGTAGATCAACACAGATGAAATGGAGGATGCAACAGGAACATATAATTATCCTTTAATAAACGTGAACTTCACTATTTAAGGTGACGGTGAAAATGTAGAACATGAGAAGTTATGGGTATTGAGTCTTGAAAAGGTCTCCCTTTATTACGTTAGATTGTTCTCCAAATTTCGATTAATTAATGAATCTATTCAATACTGAAGGGGTTCTTTCTTTTGTCGTCATAAGGATGAATTACTTGAAATTTATTAAATTTTAAAGCGACCCTTATGAATCCACAAAAAAACTAAATTATTTATTCAAGAGCGATTCTTTAATAAGAATCGCTTTTTTTATAAAACTAACAGGTGCATTAGTAGAAGATCAAGGCTGTAATTGAACAGCCTTTTTTCTTATGTCACTAACGGAACAGGTTACCTCAACAAGAAAATGTTAATATAGGGAGTTGAAAGGTGTTGATGTTGAGTGTATGTATTCCCAGAAGAAAACGACTTTCTTTCGTTGTTTGAGTGTGAACCTACATTATTTGATACCACTGCGAAAGATTTACCATTTTATTATAATAAAGCAACCTATCAATTTTCTAATGGAGAGGAAGACTTTATTGTTACACTTTCTCCATCTTACGGTGAAGTAAAAATACAAGTAACCCAACCGACTTCAAATAAATTGTTATCACTTTTGGATTTAAAACGAGTTGACAAATTTGAGATTACAGCAGACAAAAAGGAACTTTCAAGTGTACTTCTAACCGTTCTGAATGAAGATTCCCAACAAACAATAGAAATTGATTTTAAGCCGAAATATAAACTGATTTTTAGAGAACATTATATGCGGTAAAAACTCAGTCTTGTTCAACTAACAGGTGCTTTACTTCATTATCAGGAGCTGATCAGCAGCTCCTTTTCTATGCAACTATAGGGCAGTTTAATTCAACAAAGACGGAAATATTTTCATATTTGTGGATTTGAGTCAATATTTTGGACACTAAAAAGTTAAATCTTAAGCTGTATTCCTAATTCGATCTTCAATGGCTTGTGGGGTTTGATAGCCCAAGCTGCTGTGAATTCTTT
>NZ_JBFUIB010000043.1:0-21241 GCF_056402095.1 Peribacillus sp. P4_C12 | reverse complement strand
CCCTATTTATTCCTGCTTCGGATATAGCTAGTAATGCGTGGAATCAAGATTTAACCAAGCCTACCAATATCATGAGTTTTGGCATTATAGACCTTAACCCAAGAAGTAAGGGGACAATTATGGCCTCCCATAGCGATCCAGGAGCTCTTCCGTCGTTTTCCTTCAATCCGTTACAGCCAGATACGAATGATCTAGATTTCATGGTGGATCAATATATCAACACTTACAATATTATTAAAGAGGCTAGAAAAAATAACAGCGGCATTCATGAAGTGGTATACCCTCCGGAGCAAATCTTCACTTTAACGGATGAGGCAGAAAAAAGAAAGCAGCTTGGAGATTATGTCAAAGCATCTTATTCGAATTTCTTCCATTATGGCGGGCAATGTAAGATGGCGAAGAAAATTAAAAAAGGAGTTGTCGATGAATTCCTAAATGTCTTTGGTACCAAAAATCTTAAAGTCGCTGATCTTTCTGTCGCTCCTATTTTACCAGACGGTAACACTTCAATACCTGCTCAGATGATCGGTTTAAATGCTGTAAGATTCATTCAAAATAATCCTCACCCTATCGTAGTTGATGATGATGAATTTGAGGATTTCGAAGAAAGTGAATCAGACGAGTAAAACCAGGGAATAAATTTTGGATTATAGACTCTAAGAGAGGTTTACATTTTATTTAAGTAGAAAATAACACCTTCTTCTTCAACTAACTGGTGCGTTAGCTTTATAAAAAGGCCGCCTTTTTGACGGCCTATCTCAGAATACATCTCTTTCACCARGTMATAAATGAAAGTRAAGTCAATGGCCCCCTCAATTTTACGAACCAAATGGTTCGCTGGCACCAGTTGATCCAAAGTAATCATTTCAAGTTGATCTCGCTGAATAGAATTATGTTTCGAAAGCATCGTCATCMCCTCAAGTTTTAATACKYYTATMTTAAAACAAAAAAGACTGTAGGCAAAAGTGTTTATTTCTAATTGTTAAAACAAAGTTGATTGGAACGGAAGGTGCGAGACTCCTGCGGGAAAAGCGTGTCCAAGGGAGACCCCACAGGCGCAAAGGCGCCGAGGAGGCTCCCTGACCGCCCGCGGAAAGCGAGTGCCTGGAGTGGAAATCAACGTTCGAATTTTTACAACCCCTCAAAAAAAACTGTAGACAAACTCGRTTTTCATCGAGTTTGTCTACAGTCTGAAATCATCAAACCTTTAGTTTGATGATTTTTTTACTTGTTCTGAAGTATTAGAAGCATTTAATAAAACTACCCCTCCAATTATTAATACTAAGCCACCTAATGTAATGATGCTAAATGGTTCTCGCCATAACAGTACACCAATTAACGCTGTTATAGCTGTGCCTATTCCTGACCAAATAGCATAAGCTAAACTTAACGGAATTGTTTTAAGACATAATGATAAGCAATAAAATGCTAATCCAAAACCAAGAATAACTCCAATTGAAGGGAATAAATTTGTGAATCCTTCCGACAATTTAAGCATTGTCGTGCCGAATATTTCGCTGATAATTGATATTCCTAAAGCGATATAACCTTTCATACTATTACCTCCGAATCTCTAAAGGTTAATGAGCGCCACCACTTGAGAGTTTCAAAACAACAACTCCACCAATGATTAGGACTAAACCAAGAAATTTTTTCAGATTAAAACGTTCTTTATAAACGATAACACCCACTAATGCGGTTAAAGCTGTGCCTATACCTGACCATATAGCATAAGCCGTACCCAGTGGAATTGTATTAAGAGATAAAGACAAGCAATAAAAGGCTATTCCCATTCCAATTATTACTCCAATGGAAGGGAACAACTTTTTAAATCCGTTTGATACTTTTAACATTGAACTACCAAATACTTCACTAATGATGGCTATTCCCAAAATTACATATGGATTCAAGGTGAACTCCTCCTATTTTGTCATATTTATTAATTGCTGGATTACTTCCTTATTCATTTTGTCATCCTTCTTCTTTCCTTTCGATGAATTAGGCTAGTTCAAGTTTGTTTAACTGCTGTTCAGCAAATTCGCGATATAATGAGTGCGTATTATATAGTTCTTTATGTGTTCCGCTGCCTGTTATTTTCCCTTTTTCTAGGAAGATGATTTGATCTGAATTAATGACAGTCGATAGGCGGTGAGCAATAACTATTGTTGTTCTACCTTGCATTAAATCATTTAACGCCTGTTGAACAACATTTTCCGATTTGCTGTCTAGGCTTGAGGTAGCTTCATCAAGCATTAATATTTTTGGGTTTCTTAAAAATGCACGAGCGATCGCAATTCTTTGTCTTTGACCGCCTGATAATTTCATACCTCGTTCACCAACCTCAGTATCATATCCGTTTGGAAGTTCAGAAATAAACTGATCGGCATACGCCATTTTAGCTACTTGATTTAATTCTTCATCTGTTATATCCCGATCTATTCCATAACAAATATTATCTCTAATTGTACCTGATACAATAGGACTTTCTTGCGAAACATAACCAATCTGGCTTCTCCATGAAAGGAGTGTGAAATCATTTATGGATTTCCCACCTATGGAAATAGAGCCTTGCTGTGGTTTATAGAAACGCTCAAATAATGAGAAAAGAGTCGTTTTTCCGCTGCCACTTGGACCGACAATTGCAGTAACTTTACCTGCTTCAACAGTAAAGCTTATATCTTTAAGTACCTGTTCTCCATTATTATAACTATAGTTTAGATGATCCACGGTGATTGATTGATTTATATTTTGAACTTGCTGCTTCGCGTCTTCTTCCTCTTCTGAATCCAAAATGGAAATTATACGCTCTGTTGCACCCGTAGCTTTTTGGAATTGTGTAAAGAAACCTGCTAATTGAGCCATTGGCATGATAATTTGGAAAAGGTACATAATGAATGCAACTAAAGCTCCAGCTGTCAGAGCTCCTGAAGAAACACGCATTCCCCCATAACCTAAAATTAGGACAAGTAATGCCATCATGACTAAACTCATTAGTGGGCCAATCAAAGCTTGTATTTTTGCTTCTTTTAATCCGAATTGAAATAATTTGGTAATCCCTTTCTTTCCATTTTGATATTCAAATGTTTCTGCATTGGATGCTTTAACTAGACGGATTTCGGTTAGCACCTGTTGGAGAATTGAGGTGAAACTTGCTGTCTCATCCTGCATCCCCTTTGATATTTGATGCATTTTTTTGCCAAGCGGCATTAATATTAAAACAGAGAGTGGGATTGCAATGAGCATCAACAATGTCATTTTCCAATCCAGTACAAATAACACAATCATGGATCCTACAATGGAAATGATTCCTGTAACGAAATTAGATAGGTGTTCCGAAATTAATCCTTTCACTACAGTTGTATCATTTGTCATTCGACTAACTGTTTCTCCTGATTGATGTTCATCAAAATAATTCACGGGTAATACAAGTAATTTTCTCCATAGTTGATCTCGAATACCCGCTACTACAGATTGCCCGATCCGATTTAATAAATAGATGGAAAATCCACTAGCCAATGCTTGAACAATAATTGCAAGAACGAGAAGTGTGATCCGTTCAGTGCTTAGTGAGCTAATTGAAAAATCATTAATAAGATTCTTTGTGAATAACGGGACTAATAATCCTACACCTGTTGTACTTAAGCTTAATACTAAAGCAATCCCTATCATTAGTTTAGAAGGCTTCGTTTGTTGAACTAATCGAATAAACTGGCGCCATCCTTTTTGCTTTTTTACTTCTGACATATTTATTTACATCCTTTCTTAATCCTTTTTACAAGAGGAAGTATACAAAGAAGTTATGAATTGAATATGAACTTCTAAGTTAATTATTCTATTTAGTGTTTTTTTCGAAATAACTGGTAACATGACTTTGTTTGGCTAGTTAACCTACTAATAAGAGCAAACATAGGGATGCTGTAGCTACAAAATCCGTGCATGAATGATTTGTTAAATAAGTGATACTTCATATTAGATGAAGCCGTTGAACAAATCATAAATCAACTTTAATGTTTACCAAAGCCTTTTGTATAAAATATACAGGTGTTTGCCTAATCCAGATGACCTTTATATGAATGAAATAGATAGGACATAATAGATATCATAGGATTTAGATATTTTAGTAAGGGTTACATATAAAATAGTATGGAATAATCAAGTGGGCATAATTTTTGACCAAGGATCTTTAACAGTGATACGCTTACTTTTAGATATTACGTATTCAAAACCAAGGAGGAACGTAAAATGACACAATCCAAACAACAAAAAATCACCCTGGCAAACCGACCAAAAGGAATGCCTTCGAAAGAAGATTTTAACTTTGTGGAGAGTGATGTTCCCACACCAAAAGAAGATCAAATATTAGTACGGACGCTTTATTTATCTGTCGATCCATACATGCGTGGAAGAATGCAAGATACTAAATCATATATAGCTCCATTTGAATTGAATAAGGTCATCACTGGAGGCGTTGTAGCCGAAGTGGTAGAATCCAATTCGAATTCATTCAAACAAGGTGATGTTGTTGTTGGGAATATCGACTGGGCAGAGTATACGGTGGTCAATGAAAAAGAAATCCGAGTGATTGATCCTAAAGTTGCCCCTGTCACAACCCATTTAGGGATTCTCGGGATGACTGGTTTAACAGCTTACTTTGGTTTGCTCGATATCGGAAAACCTCAAGAAGGTGAAACGGTCGTGGTTTCTGGAGCAGCTGGGGCTGTTGGTTCAGTAGTTGGACAAATTGCTAAAATTAAAGGTGCTAAGGTAGTAGGCATTGCTGGCTCAGATGAAAAACTTGAGTATTTAACAAAAGAGCTTGGCTTCGATGGAGCTGTTAATTATAAAAAAGATAGCTTTGCGACAGATTTAAAAAACGCTGTTCCTAACGGAGTCGATGTTTATTTCGATAATGTTGGCGGTGAGGTAACGGATGCTGTTTTCACACTTTTAAATACAAATGCTCGTATTCCATTATGCGGAGCGATTTCCTCTTATAATGCAGAAGGAAAAGATTTAGGGCCGCGTCTGCAATCGGCGATGATCAAAACGAGTGCACTTATGAAAGGTTTCACAGTTGGTAATTATGCCGAAAGATTCCAAGAAGGTGCGACAGATTTAGGGGAATGGCTACAGCAAGGAAAATTGAAGTATGAAGAAACCATTATTGAAGGGTTTGAAAATACCCCTGATGCATTTCTAGGATTATTTAAAGGAACGAATCTGGGTAAACAACTTGTAAAAGTTGCAGAACCTAAATACGCTACGCTCTAAGCATGGGAACCTAGTAGAGGGTAACATTGCTGTGACATAGTCTTTAAAACAGTATTGAAAAAAGAGTATATAATAAGCGGCCTTTTTTCGATATTCAATCGGGGGAAGGCCGTTTCCCTTTTCCTAGATACGAGAAAGATTAACGTATATTCCTCTTCCTTAAGGTATCTTTTGTTGTTAATGAAGGATATTAAAAGAAGCTCTAGATTAAGCCATCAAGATAACGGTTGAATAGCGTCAAAAGAGAAGATAGGGAGCGAATTATTTATTGAAAGGAAAAGTGAAATGGGCAAAAATAAACAAAGAGTATCTTCAAAGTCTCCGAAATTAGAAGCGATACATACGACATTTAAACAGGCTTTTGAAATAAAAAAGAATCCATTTCCGTGGATAAAGGCATTGAGTGCAGGAATTGCTGCTGCATTACCTGTATTCATAGGATTATTATTTGGGAATTTTGAGTACGGTTTACTGGCGGGAATTGGCGGATTCTCTTATTTATACGTGTTTAACCAACCGTATGAGCAAAGAGCTAAAAAGATTTTCTTAGTAATGTGGGGCCTTTCTTTATCTGTTGTCTTAGGAACCCTTTTGGCCCCATATCAGCTAGGGACAGCTATAGTGATGGGGATTATTGGAGCATGTGTGTTTTTCATTTTTGGTGCTTTAAATATCACTGGTCCTTCGGCAATATTTTTCGTTTTGAGTTTTGCGCTTGCTACAGGTATGCCTGTTGATCAATCACTTGCGCCGTTACGTGGAGGGCTTGTTTTATTAGGTGGGGCATTATCTTGGATAATCTGTATGTTAGGCTGGTTTTACAATCCCCATGGACCTGAAACTAATGCAGTGGAAAAAGTGTATAGAGAGTTGGCGGTATTCTTTGATTCAATAGGGACGGAGAAGTTTAATACAGCAAGACACAGAACGGTACTAGCAATGAAGCAAGCAGAAAATACGCTTTTAGCCGGGTATTCAGCCAAGAGAAGTACAGATATATTTAAGCGGTTGTTTCTTTTAAATGAACATGCGAACACGATATTCTTGAGAGTTCTTGAAATTTCTTTGAACAATAAGATCGTACTTCCTCCTGAATTAGGGAAATCCATTCAGGCACTAGCTGACTCTATTGGATCTAAAACGCAAAATAAATCAAAGATTCTTCAGCCAGAGCAGGTTGATAAAGAAGTAGAAGATTTATTCATAAAAATCTATAATGCAGATGCCATCATGAATGAACCGGTTCAAAAAATTCATCAAGAAGTCTTAATCTCAAAGCCTTCTCTAAAAACCATATTTCTGGGGGCATTTGATAAAAACTCCATAGTCTTTCTCACTTCTATACGATATGGGACAATCCTTACTATCGCCGCTATCATCGCCTATTCAGCCGGTTTTAATCGCTCGTATTGGGTGCCCTTATCCTGTGCTGCAGTAATGTCCGGTGCTACCATTATCGCCACATTTCATCGTGCTGTTCAAAGGACTTTCGGGACAATCATTGGGCTCCTATTAGCAAGTTTGATTCTTGCATCTGTTCATAACGAGTTTATTATTGTGCTAATCATCTTGTGTTTGACTTTCATTACAGAGCTTTTTATCGTTCGGAATTATGGGTTAGCTGCGATGTTCTTTACACCTTCAGCTTTAATCATGGCAGAATATTCAACTCAAAGTTACGACTTCAGTTTCTTTGCAACAGTAAGGATAACTGATATCGTTGTAGGGAGTATTATAGGCCTTGCTGGGTCATTGTTAGTCGGAAGTCGATCAGCGTCCAGTCTTCTGAGTCATTTTATCGCGAAAACGATTCGAAGTCAGGGCCAATTTTTATTAATGGCGTTCTCTGAAAATAATAGGACCCTTACATTTGATGAGAGCAGTGAACGAAGCAAAATGCAAACCAATATGGTCAATCTATTAACAGTATACAATACATCTCTAGGTGAGATATTCAAAAACAAGGCCAGATTAGAGTCTCTATGGCCCGTAATATTCTCAATAGAACAATTGGGGTATTATCTAAATGCCAGCTTGAAATACTCTGAACGTCCAGTTCTTTCAGAGAAGGATCTCGCTCAATTGCTTTATGTTTTTGAAACCATGGCAATAGCTGCAGATAAAGATCAATCTTCAACAAATAAAACCGTACCAGAAATTGAAGGGTTTTCAAAAATTCGTCACGAGATTTTGGACCTCCAAGAAGCCCTTCAGTTTAGGGGAGAAGTTTCAAGCTAACCTTAGAGCTTTGTTTTAAGGGAGTTCTTATTATTGGCTCCCTCAATTCAACTGAATGAATGTACTAGCTGAAAATAGAGGGTTTATTGAAAAAGTCTGTAAAAATGCCAATTTTCAGTATAAAATGTAAATACATACAGAAAGGTGATGGATCATGTCAAACGTTGCTAAATTTCGAGATTTTTTAACGCGCGAGAAAATCTATATGAATGAGGTGAAAGAAGATGACACCACCTTTTTTAGAGCAGAGCAAAAGTTAAAGGATGGCTGGAAGGTTCTTTTAGTTTTTGCTTTCAACCAAAATGAAAATGTGGCGGATTTATTTTGCTTTAATGTTGCCGAGTTGAAGAATCCTGATAAAAGGCGGGATGTACATACACTGTTAAATGAATATAATGCTAATTTTAGATATTCAAAGTTGTATGAAGAAAAAGGGACTATTTCAATTCGTTATTCTTATTCCCTTGAGGGAGAATTTTTACCAGATCTAGCTTTCAGGAAGTTAATCATGTTACTTGAAACAGCGGAGCAGGTATACCCGTCGTTAATGGAAGTCATCTGGTCTTAACAGTGGAGATGTAGGGAAAGTTCTCTGTTATTAGAGAACTTTTTAACATCTTTAATAGAGTGATGAATATACTATTATTACATTCATTAAATTTTTATTTTTTTTTAAAAAATAACTATTGCATTTATTTAATATAAACTATATAATTAATTTTGTTGATAGCGATTCGACAAATTTCTACAAGAATACGCGGGTGTAGTTTAGTGGTAAAACCTCAGCCTTCCAAGCTGATGATGAGGGTTCGATTCCCTTCACCCGCTCCAATACATACTCATAACGCAGGGTTTCGTTACCTGGAGAACGAAGCTTTGCGTTTAAATATTTTATAATGAGAATTCTACTGTTTACAGTAGGGTTTTTTTATTGTCTAGATTTGTATGTACCTATGATTTAAGGAAGTAGTATGAGATGAGGCTGATCATGGGTGACTAAGAAACTAGTTGATATGATGTCAGGAAGCGTATCAAGTGAATCCAAAACTGGGGAATGTGTTTGTAATAGAAGAAAAAACATTCACAGGTTGATATCCTATCCTATAAAAGACCCCTTCCGATTTTGGAGGGGGTTTAGTTCTGCTCGATTGTTATTATACTTCTAAAATGGAATAAGTTCCTTCTCCACCGTGGATTTCGAGGAACATTTTCATTAAGGACTCTGTTAGCTGATGGGCTTCTTTGATTGGAGTCTTTGGTTGTAAATAGATGATTTGGATTGCCTTTTTCGTTTCTTCCGTGACCTTTGTTCGTTCTGAATCAACGTAGGGGCTTCCAAATGCTCCATCACGATCGGCAGAAGTAATCATGTTTTCCATTGAATTCAAGCGGCCATTCAAGCCGTTATACTCGTCTGTACTCTCGCCAATTTTAATCGAGATATCTCCTGTTAATTTATCCRCATCATATATGCCAATAGGCACTTCATATAAAAGGGAGAAGAAGTTATTCAGGTCGATAGCGGAATGAATAGATGTTAAGTAATTTTGTTTTTTAACACGACGGTATAGAGCTTCCACGGAAGGACGGTAGCGTGACGGATTCGTTCCGGTCGTTTTGAAAATCTTTCGCCACTCTTTGATACCCGGGAAATCGGTTAATTCTTTTTCATCTAGATCGAAGAAAAGAGCTTCTTGAAATAACTGCAGTCTTCCTTTGACCATTTGCGGGGAGGGGCCAACTTCGATGTTTTCATATGTAATGATCCCAACTTTGAAATCAGGGATTTTACTGCTAAGATTAGCGGAAATGTTAATTTCCAAGCGTTACACCTCCAAAAATGATTGCAATTAGTTTATCATAGATAGCAATGGTTTGAAATGAATACAAGCTTCGATGGGAATAATGAATGAACGAAGGTGATAAATATGGATATGAATTCACTTAAGCAAGAAGTGATTATATATAGTAAAGAGATTGGCATTGATAAAATTGGGTTTACATCAGCCTCTAATTTCACGGAATTGAAAAGTCGACTGATCCGTCAGCAGGAACTAGATTATCAGTCAGGATTTGAAGAACCGGATATTGAAAAAAGGGTCAGGCCGGAATTGATTTTTGATAAACCGCAATCCATTATTTCGATTGCACTGGCCTATCCTTCTAAATTGAAGAATGCACCGCAAAGCACAAAAAGTGAGCGACGTGGGATTTTTTGCCGGGCCTCTTGGGGAACGGATTATCATACGGTTCTTCGTAATAAATTGCAGTTACTTGAGGATTTTATTAAAGATAAAGTGCCAGGAGCAATGGCAAAGTCTATGGTGGATACTGGTGAATTATCGGATCGTGCTGTTGCTGAGCGTGCAGGAATAGGCTGGAGTGCTAAAAATAGTATGATTATTACTCCTGAATTTGGTTCTTATGTATATTTAGGTGACATGATTACAAACTTGCCATTTATACCGGATCAACCGATGGAAGATCAATGCGGGACTTGCAATAAATGTGTGGATGTTTGTCCAACAGGTGCACTTGTGCAGGGTGGCCAGCTGAATTCTAAGCGCTGTATTGCTTTTTTAACGCAGACAAAAGGATTTCTCCCTGATGAATTCAGGACGAAAATAGGCAATCGTTTGTACGGATGTGATACGTGCCAGACTGTTTGTCCGAAAAACAAAGGAATGGATTTTCACTTTCATGAAGAGATGGAGCCTGACCCTGAGGTTGCGAAGCCTTTGTTGAAGCCTCTGCTTACGATCTCAAATCGGGATTTCAAAGAAACATACGGCTATGTATCTGGTTCGTGGCGAGGCAAAAAGCCAATCCAGCGAAATGCCATTTTAGCATTAGCCCACTTTAAAGATGAAACGTCACTACCCGAATTGATTCAGATCATGAAGGAAGATCCGCGTCCTGTATTACGGGGAACCGCGGCCTGGGCGATTGGGAAAATTGGACGGAAACAAGTAGTTTCTATTTTAGAGGAAGCTTTAATGAACGAAACCGATGAAGAGGTTCGTGCAGAAATTGAAAAAGGACTGCAGTTTACCTTGGAGCATCAATAATATTAAATATATCAGATATAGCCACCTCGTAAGAAATTTAACGGGGTGGCTTTTTTTATTTTTTGTAAAAATGTGAGGATGAGGGTTTAGTAGGTAGGTAAAAAAGAGTCCTCGATATGCCTGGACTAACTTTCTGTTTGCCGGCTAATTTTTTATATAGGGCGGGAGAGGTTCAAAACCTTTCAACCGGAATACAGGGGGAGTAGATTTTGTATTCTGCTATGATGATGGGCTAATAATACCTTTTATTTTTCAGATATTTTATTTAATCAAGTGGATACCTTTGCTCGTGATGTTCGAAGCGTTTCTGCTGGTTTCTTTTGTTAGTAAGAGTTTATTTCGAGGAAATGAACAAAAACAGGCAATTAATATATTCTTCTTTAATGAAGTTGTGTTTTTGTCCATGCCCTCATACATACACATTAGCATAGATGGTATGAAGGGGGGCATAATTTTGAGGGAACAATTGAAACAGCTTTTGCAAGAAAGAGTGGAGTGTTATACTTCCGATACTCAAGAACGTGATGAAAGAAAATTGTATCTGAAAAAGGAGTTAATGCGGAACCGCTCTACGGAAATTGTACGGGTAAATGCTGCAGGAAAGGTTCACTCAAAGAGAAAGGAAGAAAAGGATACGGTATTGACCTATAAAGTACATCTACAATATTTATTGAAGCAGGAAGATTCTTTTTATATAGAAGAGGAAATGGAAGAAAGGGAGGCGAGGTTTAGAGATGGATATTTAATAGATGAACGTGACCTTGTACCAAGCTTTGAACCAGAAGAGGTTCCTCCAAAATGGGAAGAAGGTTCGGAGCGGCTTTCTTATAAGTATGACAGGATGAAGGCTGTTCAGTATGCCGAGCGGTGGTGGAATGAATTTAATCCTGCTTACCACAAGTTCACTGATGATTGCACGAATTTCATTTCACAATGTTTGCATACAGGAGGAATCCCAATGTGGGGGGCGCCAAACAAAAATAAGGGCTGGTGGATAAGAGGGAAAAGCTGGAGCTATACCTGGACGACTGCACACTCCTTATATAATCTGCTCGCTAGCGGAAAGGGAATCCAGACAAAACGTTTAGAAACAGCTGAGGAGATGGATATAGGCGATATCATGTGTATTGACTTCGAAGGAAACGGACGCTTTGATCATAACTTGATTGTAACGGCGAAGGATCAGAACGGGATGCCGCTTGTGAATGCCCATACGATGAACAGTCGCCATCGATACTGGACGTACGAGGATTCGAGCAGATATACACCGAATATCGTTTATAAATTTTTCTCGATTTTGGATGGAGTGTGATTGGTTTTTAGTCTGTTTGTTTAATGCTATAATTAGATGAAGTTTAAACTAGAGGTGAAATGAAGTGGCAATACATGTAGTTTTATATCAACCACAGATTCCAGCAAATACAGGTAATATCGCAAGAACGTGTGCAGGAACAGACACGTCCCTGCACCTTATTCGTCCGCTCGGTTTTTCAACAGATGACAAACAGCTTAAGAGGGCCGGTCTCGATTATTGGGAGAATGTTAAAATTCATTATTATGATTCATTGGAAGAGTTTTATGAGAAGAATGCCGGCGGTGAATTTTATTACTTAACGAAATTTGGAGAGCAGCCGCATACAACCTTCGATTATAGTGATCAGGACAGTGAGATTTATTTCATGTTCGGTCGTGAAACGACGGGCCTTCCGAAAGACCTGATTCATGAAAATTTAGACCGTTGTCTGCGAATCCCGATGACGGATAAAGTTCGTTCTCTAAACCTGTCAAATACAGCAGCGATCTTAATTTATGAGGCCTTAAGGCAGCAAAATTATCGTGATTTGGATTTGAAAACAAAAGGTTGATGGATTAATGCTTTTGTTACCATACTATCAGTGGGGGATATAGCCCCCCCTGGTGGATGTTTTACCTACATACTTTTTTAGGGGTGGAAGCTTTGAATAATATTATTGAGAAGATTTTAGATCACCGTTCCATTCGTTCTTTCGAGGACAAGCTATTGTCGGAAGAGCAAATTCAAACGATTGTTGAATGTGCTCAGGCTGCATCAACTTCAAGTTATATTCAAGCGTATTCAATCATTGGGGTAACCGATCCAGAAAAGAAAGCCAAGCTAGCGGAACTTGCCGGACCACAATCTTATGTAGAGAACAATGGGCACCTATTCGTTTTCTGCGCTGATTTATATCGACATGATCGGATAGCTGAGATGGAAGATACAGACCTTTCCGATTCGATTGAAAGTACGGAAAAATTCATGGTTGCTTGCATTGACGCAGCTCTTGCAGCTCAAAATGCGGCATTGGCTGCAGAATCAATGGATCTTGGCATTTGCTATATCGGTGGAATCCGTAACAATCTTCCGGAAGTGTCAGAGATTTTGAATATTCCACATCGTGTTATTCCGTTATTCGCCCTTGTAGTCGGCTATCCTAAAAATCGTTCCGATAAAAAGCCACGTCTGCCACAATCTAATATATACCATGAAAATAGCTATCAGACGGATAAGCAGGAGTTTATCGGTCAACTGAAAGAGTATAATGAAACGATTTCTAGTTATTATGAAAGCCGTACAAAAGGCAAACGAAAAGATACCTGGACACAGCAAATGGCTGGTATGCTTGGAAAGAAAAGCCGGATGTATATGAAAGATTATGTGGAAAAGCAAGGATTTAAAAAACATTAAATGATAAAAAAACTTTGTAGGGATATCTGAATTTTTATCCATAAATGGATTATTCTTAAAAGTATGCAATCCATAATTAACCATAAGATGACCTCGGGTATTATCCCCGAGGTCATCTTATTTTTATTTCTAATTGGAATAATCAGGTATCCCTTTCTAGTAATTGGTTTTTTAGAATTGTTCCCCAAACATTCGACATGAATTATTCCTTAAATATCCATTGACAATATATTTATATAGAATTATAGTAATTAAGCAATAGATAATGATAATCATTTTCATTTGAGTTTTTACTTACCTATTTTTCAGTAAATGGAGGTTTAATAATGGTTCGCCTATATACAGAGAATTTAAATATTGGCTATGGTGAACGTTTAATTGTAAAAGATCTCAGTGTGGAAATTCCAGATAAAAAAATTACAACAATTATCGGATCAAATGGTTGTGGGAAATCTACACTGTTGAAAGCAATCACTCGCATTATTCCCAATCAATCTGGGTCAGTCGTTTTAGATGGAGTAAATATCTCAAAAGAAAGCACAAAGATACTCGCTAGAAAGATGGCGATTCTTCCGCAAACACCAGAAAGTGCAAGTGGATTAACAGTCGGCGAACTCGTATCTTATGGTCGCTTTCCTTATCAAAAAGGCTTCGGACGCTTGACCAAAAAAGATTATGAAGTGATCGACTGGGCACTTGAAGTAACAGGAACAAAAGACTTTAAGTTCCGGCCTGTAGATGCACTATCAGGAGGTCAACGCCAGCGCGTTTGGATTGCAATGGCCCTTGCACAAGAAACAGAAATCATCTTCCTTGATGAGCCGACCACCTATTTGGACATGGCACATCAACTAGAGGTTTTGGAGCTTTTACAGAAGCTGAATGTAGAACAGGGACGTACGATTGTCATGGTCCTTCATGATTTAAACCAAGCTGCTCGCTTTGCGGACTATATCATCGCCTTAAAAGACGGGGAAGTAGTGAAAGCAGGAGATTGTGAAGAAGTCATCACTCATGATGTACTTAAGGAAGTATTCCATATTGATGCGGTAATCGGACGAGATCAACGAACAAACAAACCAATGTGCAGCACATACAATTTATTAAAAGGAGAAATGACAACAAATGAAAAAGATAATGATCCCGTTTATACTGCTGTTAGTGCTAATTATTAGTGCTTGTGGTAACGAGTCGACAGAAAAAGAAAAAAGCTCCACTTCGAAAAAAGAGAAATCGGGTACCATCACATACCAATCCGAGAATGGCCCTGTTGAAGTCCCTGCAGATCCAAAGCGTGTTGTAGTACTATCTACTTTCGCAGGTAACGTCATGTCATTGGATGTTAACCTCGTAGGGGTCGATTCCTGGTCAAAAATGAACCCGAATTTTAAAGAATTAAAAGATGTCGAAGAAGTAACTGACGAAAACTTGGAAAAAATCATCGAATTAAATCCGGATTTAATTATTGGATTATCAACGATTAAAAATGTTGATAAATTAAAGGAAATTGCTCCAACCGTAACGTATACATACGGAAAAGTTGATTATTTAACACAGCACATAGAAATTGGTAAACTTTTGAATAAAGAAAAAGAAGCTCAAGCATGGGTGGATGATTTTAAAAAACGTGCAAAAACCACTGGCGAAGATATTAAAGCTAAAATCGGTGAGGATGCTACAGTTTCTGTATTCGAAAAATTTGACAAACAGTTTTATGTATTCGGCGATAACTGGGGCCGTGGAACGGAAATCCTTTATCAAGAAATGAAATTGGCTATGCCTGAAAAAGTAAAAGAAGTGGCATTGAAAGATGGTTACTTTGCTTTATCATTAGAAGTTCTGTCAGACTATGCTGGTGATTATGTGATTTTAAGTAATAATAAAGATGAGGACAATTCATTCCAACAAACAGATACGTATAAAAACATTCCTGCTGTTAAAAACAATCAACTATTTGAAGCTAATGCGAAAGAATTCTACTTCAATGATCCAATAACATTAGATTATCAATTAGACTTCTTTTCTAAAAGTTTTCTTGGAAAATAATACAGCGAGGGAGAGGGATTCTTAAATAAAGAATTCCTCTCCTTTTATTCTATAAAAAAGAGATGAGAGAGACAGATGACTAATGAAAATCAACGTTTCATCCCATTTATATTTAAATTGATTATAGGGATTGCTGCATTTATCAGCATGTTTATTATTTCGATGGTATTTGGTGCGGCAGATGCTACCGTTAAAGATGTATGGTTAGCACTGACATCCAATGCTACAGGTGATAAGATTTCCATCATTCGGGAAATCCGGCTCCCTCGTGAAGTTGCTGCAATATTTGTTGGTGCGGCACTTGCTGTTTCTGGTGCCATCATGCAGGGAATGACAAGAAATCCACTTGCTGATCCAGGATTGCTTGGATTAACGGCAGGCGCCAATGCGGCTCTCGCAATTACTCTGGCATTTATCCCTTCAGCTAATAACTTAGGCATTATGAGCGCGTGTTTTATTGGTTCTGCTGTCGGAGCAATTATGGTCTTCGGTATCGGTGCGATGAAAAAGGGAGGATTTTCTCCATTAAGGATTGTTTTAGCTGGTGCTGCAGTTTCTGCATTCCTATTTGCCGTTTCAGAAGGGGTCGGTATTTATTTCAAAGTATCAAAAGATGTATCTATGTGGACGGCAGGGGGAAATATCGGAACATCATGGAGTCAACTTCAAGTAATCGTTCCGTTTATTTTAATAGGTATCCTGATCTCCTTTATCTTTTCTAGACAGCTCACTATACTCAGCTTAAGTGAAGAAGTTGCTGTAGGATTAGGTCAAAAGACAACACAAATAAAAGCGATTCTCTTCGTTGTCATTATTCTCCTTGCTGGGGCTTCCGTTGCGCTTGTAGGAAATATGGTATTCATCGGTTTGATGGTTCCCCATATGGTTCGAGCTATTGTTGGTACGGATTATCGTTTTATTCTACCTATGTCCGCAATTTTGGGGGCCACTTTCATGCTTCTTGCCGATACACTCGGCCGTACAATTAATTCTCCATATGAAACACCTGTGATAGCGGTTGTTGCGATGATAGGTTTACCTTTCTTCCTGCTAATCGTGCGTAAAGGAGGTAAAGCATTTTCATGATCCAGTCAGCTTTAATCAAAAAACAGCGATGGATACTAGGTGCATTATTCGCACTTATTATCATTACAATCATTATTGGGACCAGTTTGGGGTACTCTAATTTATCTTATGACCGACTGATTCCAACGCTTTTCGGGCAAGGGACGTTTAAAGAGGAATTCATTTTATTTTCCGTCCGATTACCAAGAATTATCATTACCCTTTTAGCAGGAATGGCCCTTGCACTATCAGGTGCGATTTTACAAGGAATAACACGTAATGACTTAGCTGATCCAGGTATTATCGGTATTAACTCTGGAGCTGGTGTTGCGATTGCGGTTTTCTTTTTGTTTTTCCCAATTGACACAGGTTCATTTGTTTATATGATTCCACTTGTCGCTTTTATCGGCGCGTTACTGACGGCATGCTTAATATATGTACTCTCATATAAAAGAAGGGTCGGTCTTGAACCTGTAAGGTTAGTGTTAATTGGTGTGGGGTTTTCAATGGCACTTTCCGGTATGACGATTGTACTCATTTCATCAGCCGAAAGATCAAAAGTTGATTTCATCTCGAAATGGTTAGCAGGGAATATTTGGGGTGCGGATTGGCCTTTCATATGGGCAATACTTCCATGGCTGGTTATACTCATTCCATTTACATTATATAAAGCAAATCGATTGAATCTTCTTGGATTAAGCGAACCTGTTGCAATCGGTGTGGGTGTATCGATTGAAAAGGAACGGATTGTCTTACTTATAACAGCTGTTGCCCTAGCCGCTGCTGCCGTTTCAGTTACAGGTGGAATTGCATTTATTGGACTTATGGCCCCACATATAGCAAAATCTTTAGTGGGACCTCGAAATCAATTATTTATTCCGGTTGCCATATTAATTGGTGGATGGCTACTATTGCTTGCCGATACAATCGGTCGTAATATAGTTGAACCCGAGGGTATTCCAGCAGGTATTATGGTCGCGTTGATCGGTGCACCTTATTTCATGTATTTGTTATTAAAAAAATAAGAATGATGTGTACAGACCCATGATTGTTGAAAGAATCCCTTGAAATATTTATTTCAGGGGTTTTTTTGCTTTGTGGAATTTAACAAATTTCCGTAGCAATCTTGTTTTTATTTATGATTATCTATATCTAATAATCTCCTCTGAATTTAAGCGCTTCGCTTCGAAAAAGAATACTTGAATAAACTTTTTTGTATTTACTCGGGTAGGAGTAAGAACTATTGTTGAATCATTTTGCAATTCTTTCATTTTTTGGCGAACGACTGTGAAATCAAAAAATTTAGAAGCATAATTTTCAAACTTTGGATTTGAAAAATCTGTTAAACCTAGCGAAGAAAAATGAATTAACGAATGATTAATCGCCCTACGTATCCGCTGTTCGGTAGCTTTTATTTCCCGATTAATATCAGCCTGTACAGCTGATGGTCCGAGCTTTTTTTTTGTAATTTCTACAAAAATATCTTTAAGAGTAGGGAAATGCTGTTCAAAAGTATAAGTACGTTCATACATGAATAAATATTGAAGCATTTCAATGAAATCTTTAGATCCATTTTCTCCCACAATTCCTAATTCCGATAAAAGAAATTCGCCCACTGCTATTATACTTTTTTCATTTAAAATATTTGATTTATCCACTTTTGGCTGTTCAAAATGCAATACACTATTTAATGAGGATTGGATATTAGTGATCGATCTTTCTAAATAAATACGTTCCATTACTTTTCGAATAACTGTTAATATTTCAATACGATTAATTGGTTTAGTAATATAATAATCGATTCCGAGAGAGTATGCCTCACCAATAAGTTCTTTTGATTCAACTTGCGAAATCATTATGATTTTCCCATTAAATGTATCTTTTATATGACGAAGTGTCTCAATGCCATCGCGGATAGGCATTAATAAATCAATAAATAGTATATCAATTTGTTTTAAATTCAAAATATGTCCTTCTAATAGACTGCCATCTTCCGCTTCCTCCACCACTTCTCCTAAATCTTCGTTCTCAATAATTTGGCTTAAGATTGAACGTATCGCGCAATCATCATCTGTTATAAAAAAACGCATGAAATCACCCTTTCTGAATCAACTTATGAATTGGTAACTTTATTGAAAAAACGACGCCGTTAAGCTTATTCTCAAACAGGATATCTCCCCCAAGTTCTTTCACCACTTCTTTTACATATGAGAGTCCAATCCCTGTTGAAGGTGTCCCAAAATGATCATATTTCGAAGTGAATCCAGGTTTAAAAATCACCTCCTGATATTTTTGAGGGATCCCAGGGCCATTATCAGCAACTTTAAATTCTACATGGTCGCAAAATTCACACAAACTTAATCTAACGATTCCCTTATCAATAATTGCTTCCACTGCATTAGCTACTAAATTATTGATAAGAGATAATACGGTATATACATGATAATGTGAATCGTTGTTTCGATCTAATGAGTATTCAAATTGAATATCTTTTTCTAGTGATAAGGCATATTTTTCATTAATTCGGATAATTAATTGGAAAAGTTCAGCAGCATCCATATAATCTTTAAAACTCTCATTAGAAATCAATTTAGAGAGACCAGCAAAAATTCGTTGATTATCTTTTTTAACTTCATGCATTTCGCCTGCGATGCGTAATGCTTTTTGACTTAATTGCTGTGTGAGAACATGAGGTTGTTTTTCCCGCTTTTCCCGTTCATTTAAATCACGATACAAATCATACGATTGCTTTGTAATATTCTCTGCATTTTTTAATGTTTTTTTTAAATGAATCGTTTCCTCATATAAATTGGAAATGAGCATCAGCATGTGTTCATTTTGTTTTCTGATTTGCTTTTCTCTTGATTGTGCTTCATAAAGTTTCATCATATTAAAAAAGCTTAAAACGATAAAACTGTGGCCGAATGCGATTATAATCATCTCATTTAATGCACCTATCGTAATGGTTGTTTCTAATACAAAATATTGAAAGATTAATTCTACAGAGTCGGATAATATTTCGATAATGAGGCCAATAAATCCAATAATCAATGATCGGTTTTGAAAGCGGTTGATTTTCGCTAAATAAAAAAACAAGGAATAGGTGAAATAAAAGAAAAAACTAGGATAATGGGCTTGAAAAGTGGACGTCCAGTGAAAATTATCGTGCATAAAAAAGTCTATTAAAATACGAAATACCACAACCATTGTTCCTGTCAAGATGCCTGATAAAATGGCAGGTGTTTTCTGTAATAATAGTAAAAAGAAGAAAAGTACCGGCGGACCAAAACTTATTCGAAACGTTTCATTTAAAGGATAAAAACTCAATTCACCTGCTAATGGCACTGTGAACAACATCAGAACAAGAATATAGACCTCTTTTTTCATTAATGTACCGAGATTCAAGTCGATCACCTCCCAATTTGTTAGAAAATTAGTATACAGTTTCATCGGTTTCAATACAACGCTTACTTTGGTTCTTAAAAACGAATATAAAACGGATTTGTACCAAGTATGGCAAAAACAATCTTGTTTATCTATTCACAAAAATTGGTACTGGAACCTGTGAGACAATCACGCTTTTTTTTTTGAAGATTTTATTTTTTGATTTTGTAGGTTTTCGTAAGATTATGTAGTTCCCTCTTTAAAATTAAAAATAGGTTCCCTCTAGAGAAATATTGAAAGCGCTTAACAATATTTATAAGCTTAATTATGTTTTCAACGAATCTATTGTAAGTAGGCTTAATGCGATTCGGTAAAAATGCTTATAAAGAAAATATAATGATACAACAACTAAAGAGGTGGGGAAATATGGTTGAAAAATTAGCGGAAGAGTATAACATTCACGCAAGTAGTCAAAAGAAAGTCTGCTTAGATGAATGGGTAGCAAATTACAGATCCTATGCTACTAAAGGACAAACCGCCAATTATATACCTGCATTGAGAAATACACACTTATCGCAATTAGGTATTTGCATACTAGAGCCAGGTGGAACAATGATAACGTCAGGGGATTGGGAAGTCCCTTTCACGTTGCAAAGTATATCAAAAGTACTTAGTTTTATAGCCGCATGCTTGGGTCGTGGTATTTCTTATGTGTTAGAACGGGTCGATGTGGAACCAACTGGGGATGCTTTTAATTCAATCATTCGTTTAGAAATGCATAAGCCAGGAAAACCGTTTAATCCTATGATAAATGCTGGAGCAATTACTATAGCTTCGCTTCTCCCAGGCGAGTCTTCACAAAAAAAATTAGAATTTCTCTATGAATTAATCGAAAGTTTGTTAGGGAAACGCCCGACAATCAATGAGGAAGTGTTTCAATCTGAGTGGCTAACCTCTCATCGAAATAGAGCTCTAGCTCACTATTTAAAAGAGACGAATTATTTAGAATCGGATGTAGAGGAAGCTTTAGAGGTTTACCTGAAGCAATGTTCCATAGTAGTAACAACAGAAGACATAGCCCTGATTGGACTAATTCTCGCACAAGATGGGTACCACCCTATTCGTCAAGAACAAGTCCTTCCTAAAGAAGTAGCTAAACTGGCCAAAGCGTTAATGCTAACTTGTGGAATGTACAATGCTTCGGGTAAATTTGCGGCTTTTGTTGGGGTGCCAGCTAAAAGTGGAGTATCTGGCGGGATTATGGCACTAGTTCCTCCAAGTGCTAGAAGAGAAATGCCTTTTCAAGATGGATGTGGTATTGGTATATATGGACCAGCTATTGATGAATATGGGAATAGCGTAACAGGTGGTATGTTATTGAAACAAATGGCACAAGAATGGGATCTAAGTATTTTCTAAAAAGCCTAATGGTTAAAGGGGTTCTGGGTGCTAATAATAAAAG